>SCVQ01000519.1 GCA_004296865.1 Nitrospirota bacterium | reverse complement strand
TCTTCCAGCTTTTCCGAAGCTTTTCTAGACTTGCGATGGTAGCTACGACGGTGGGCTAGAGAAAGTCCATCAGCGGCTTAGTCGCGCGCACGGCGGACGAGCAAGGCAAGAGCGGGATGATTGTGCCACGCCCCAAATGCCCGGGGGCGCGGCAAGCGGTGCAACAGCGGTTCAGTACTTCTCCTGCCACGTTCCAGGGGCCATAAAAACAAGGGGGAGACCGCGGACCAGCCCACTTCGTAATTCGTCATTGTACCAAAGCTCTAAATGGTCTGACGCCTGAGCGGTCCCCATCACCCGCCCATTCGTCACCAGCGCTCCATAGATTCGCGGCCGGCCTTCAAACGACACGTCTCCCGCCGTATACACCACTCCTTGGATATGAACCCCGGTCAATTGGACCGGAATGCGCGTCCCCAAGGAAGACGACCCCTCATCGGGCGGACTCAATACGGAGATCGACTGTCCCTCCCCCTTCGGTTTGAGATGCAGATGGGCATTGATAACGAACAGCCCTTCTGCATAGGCGGTTTCCAATGTGAGGGTTCCCAGATTGTCCGGACGAGGCGGTTGCTGATCCAAGGTGTCGATGAACACCAGCCCGTGGTGATCCCCGACGCCTTGAGACTCCAAGACGGCAGCAGCGGCCAGACCGAGCCCTGGCTCCACCCGTCCATTCGGATAGAGCAATCCGTTCCGGTCCATGGCATAGTAGGAGCCATACCGAATGGCCTGTTTCTTCATGAATTCGTAGTCCCATCGGTCCTCGCGCAACCCCGGAAAGGGGTCTTGTCGAGACAAGACATTCGACGGCGCCGCGCTGCCCCCCGACGGCGCCGGAGGGAAAATCGCCTCGCCCCCGACGAAGATATCCAGCCAGCGATCTTCCCGCTGCAGCACCTCGGCATAGGACTGCCCTGTGACCGAGGCCAGCGGAGTCTTGGCCGGAACGGCTTGCCGACTGTCGAAACGGACATCCCCTTTCAACTTCAAGTCCCCCCAATGTGCCCAGACGGACAACGGCTGCTCTGAAGCCCGCCCGCCCCCCTCGCCGATTTGGATCGCAGCTCGGAGCGGCGGGATCGTGTTGGCGCCAAGCTGGACAGAGAGCGTCTTGGTCAACCCTCCGACCCCGGCCGTGACCTCCACTGTACAAAGCAGGCCGGGCCGACTTGGTCCATACACCTTTAACTTCAACATGCGCCCCAGCCCGCGCAGCGAGCGAAACCAGCCCGTACCGGGATCGTTCAGCAGCCGATCGTCCGCCGGCCTGGCAGCATCGTAGGACAGGTCGGGCCGATCCGCCGTCCCGATAAACTGGGAGCCTCCTTGCTCGTTGAAAAAGGACGGGCCGGTATCGGGCCCCTCATACCGTTTGGCCAGGAGGCTCCCGACCGCCCCGTCCGGAATCGACCGAGGATTGTGAAACCATTGCACCACCAGATCGGCGCCGGCTTCGGCCAAATGCTGAGCCGCCATTTCATTCTGCGCCGTGGTCGCATTCTCGATCTCCTGTATGCCAAAGTTCAGCGAGACCGTCCCCAGCAACGAGAGAATCAGCGTCACAAGAACGGCTCCGATCAACGCGACGCCTTGCTCTCCGACTCCCTGCCCTCCGGCTCTCTGGTCTCTTGTCGCGCTCACGATATCTCCGTGGTATCGTCGTCACGTGGCTCGAAAGCCCACCTCGCTCGCGAACACCCGTCCGCCGTCTCCGACCGCCAACTCCATCCTCACGCGGGCCACTCGCGCGGGCTCCTGTGTCGGCATCCCCTCCCTGTCCACATAGCGCAGCCGAAAACTTGCCACATCCCCTACCAGGGGATTCGCTCCGCCATCCACCTGACGCATCAGCGTGGCCCTGCCACGACCGTCCTGCTTCAGGTAGTAGCGAACTTGATTGGACACCGCCACCGTACTGCCGACCGGAAACGCGTGCCCCAACGGGCCGGTCAAGCTCAGAGACGTTGCCCGACCATCGCGGGCCAATCGGCTCTCTGCGCAGCGCTCGCCGCCGCAGACCACGATTTGTTTTCCCTTGGGCCAGGCTGATCCGTTGTTCACGGTCAATCCCTGTTGGCCGGGGACGGCCGGCTGGGTTACGGTGGCGGTCAACCCATCCAGGTTGGCCGCAAAGACGATCTCCTGCGATCCCGCATTCAGCACGGCGGCGCCGGGTCCCGCCTCAGGAAGAACCGCACTTGTTCCTGCCAGACGCAGTTCCTCCTCCATAATCCTCATGCCGATGCGGAGGTCCTGATGGCGGGCCATCGTATCGAGTTGCCCCCACAGTCGTCGCTCGAAGTGATTCAGCGCCTGGATGGTCGCCGACAACACCATCGCACCGGCCGCCAGCGCGATCATAGCTTCCGCCAGGCACATACCCCGTTCATTCCAGCGTGGCCGTTGCATGATTCGGCTCCTTCGTTCTCCACCCCTACCACGCGCCAAGATAGCGGGGATTGGCTCGCAGGGTTCCCACTTGCAGTTCACGCCTCTTCCCGCGCCCACCCGAGTAGCTGGCGCGTACCTGGATCACGGCCGACCCCGCAGTACGGAGCGAATGGCCCTGCTGAAGCTGTACCGTCCACACCAGACGAATCCCGCCATCCTCGATGCTCGCGCTATAGACCCCATCCCCGGCTTCCGTGTCCGTCCCGGCGCCGTCGTCCCGCATCTCGATCTCCGGCCTCCCGTCCGAGTCCAGATCATCCGTCAGGAGCATGTCCCAGGAAACGGCCCGCTTGGCTTCCAGCCTTGCCGTCGCCATCGCCAGCGCACGTGTGCCGTTGGCGCCGACCTGCAGGCCATGGTCCGCCCACTGGAACATGGCCATGGATCCAAGCAGCGCAAACGCCAGAATGACCATGGCCAGCATCACCTCGATCAAACTGAATCCCTCCTCCGCCACGAAGGCTGGGTGCAGAACGATGGACACAGAATCCGCTCCACCGCCTCCCACAGACGGAGCCGGACGCGCATCACTCATCCTTCTGCCTTCCTTGTTGTTCATAGGGTCGCGACCCTTCCGGTGAGGCTCACCGTCAGACGCCACTGCTGGTGGCGACGATCAGATCGGAAGAGC
>SCVQ01000518.1 GCA_004296865.1 Nitrospirota bacterium | reverse complement strand
TGCTGAAATGTGAAGTGGCCAGAGAAGCGCTCAAGGTGCTTGCGGAGAACCCACGGGCGGCAACAGAATTTTCCGAGTGGTGCGTGCAACAGAAAGCGAGGAAGGAGCAACGAAGCTAGTCAGCGATCAAAACAATTCCTGCTAAAGGGAGACGGTTCTGCCGGAGGAGGCCGCTGCGCCGTGCAGATATCTAACCGCCTTCCTGGTCTTGCTGCAGAAGATTGGGACTGGTTTGCAAGGGCAAGTCTTGGGACCTAATGGACCGACCGCGCCACAAGGCATAGAGTGCTGGGATCACCAGCAGGGTCAGAATTGTCGAGCTCACCATCCCACCAATCATCGGCGCTGCAATCCGTTTCATCACATCGGCGCCTGTGCCGTGGCTCCACATGATCGGCAAGAGCCCGATGAGAATCGCAGAGGCAGTCATGATCTTGGGTCTGACTCGCTGGACCGCTCCTTCGATAATCGCCTCCCGAAGGTCTGCGAGCGAGCGAAGCCGTCCTTCCCGCTCTCGGCGTCCGCAGGCCTCATCCAGAAAGATGATCATGATCACCCCAGTCTCGGCTGCCACGCCAGCCAGCGCAATGATGCCCACCCAGACGGCGACACTCAGGTGATAGTGGAGGAGGTACAAGAACACGACCGCGCCCACGACCGCGAACGGCACGGAGAGCAGGACGATCAAACTCCGCGTCACCGATCTGAAATTTAGGTACAGCAATACGAAAATCAGGAAGAGCGTCACTGGAACCACGATCCTAAGCCGTGCCTTGGCCCGTTCGAGGTATTGGAATTGGCCGCCCCACGCGAGCGAGTATCCGGGTGGCAGGGCCACCCGCTCGCGGACCAAGCGCTGCACCTCCTCCACATAGCGGCCCAGATCGCGGCCTGCCACGTCCACGAACACGATGCCAGCGAGGGATCCATTTTCATCGCGAATCGCCGGGGGGCCACTGGCCATGGCCATCCGAGCCAGTTGGGCCATGGGGATCTTGGCGCCAGTAGGCGTCTCCACGAGGACCCGCCGGAGAGATTCCGGGTCATCCCGCAACTCTCGCAAATAGCGGACATTGATCGGATAGCGTTCCCGTCCCTCGATCGTCTGAGAAATGTTTTTCCCGCCGATCGCGGACTCGATGACATCTTCCACATCCTCGACGGTCAACCCGTACCGAGCCGCTTCCTCACGATCGATGTGAAAATCCAGATAGTACCCGCCCGTGACGCGCTCGGCAAAAGCGCTGCGGGTCCCCGGGATGCCCTGCAGGAGGCCTTCGATCTCCAGGCCGATCCGCTCGATTTCGGCCAGGTTCGGTCCAAGAATCTTGATGCCCAGGTTGCTCCGAATACCGGTCGCGAGCATCTCGGTTCGCGTCTGGATCGGCATCCACCAGATATTGGGCATCCCGGGAAATTTCACGACCTGATCCATTTCGGCAATCAAGGACTCCCATGTGACACCAGGCCGCCACTGTGCCTCAGGCTTGAGCGTCACCACCGTCTCGGCCATGCTGAAGTGGGCGGGGTCGGTCGGGGTCCTGGCCCGGCCGATCTTTCCAAAGACATGGTCCACCTCAGGAAACTGCTTGAGCAATTGGTCTTGCCGTTGAAGCAGCTTGCTGGCCTCGGTGACGGAGATGCCCGGCAACGTGGTCGGCATAAAGAGAATCGTGCCTTCATTGAGCGGCGGCATGAACTCAGAGCCAAGCTTTCCATACAATGGCACGGCTGCTCCAACGGCCAGGATGGCCAGTATCACGACCAGCCACCGCACACGGAGTATGCCGGCGACCACTGGCCGGTACAGCCAGATCAACACCTTGTTGATTGGATTGCGCTCCTCCGGCACGATCTTTCCCCTGATCAGCCAGACCATCAAAAGCGGCGCCAAGGTGATCGAGACGACCGCCGCAAAGAACATTGCCGCCGTTTTAGTAACGGCCAGGGGCCTGAACAGGCGGCCCTCCTGCGCTTCCAGCGTGAAGACCGGCAGGAATGAGACGGTGATGATGAGCAACGA
>SCVQ01000517.1 GCA_004296865.1 Nitrospirota bacterium | reverse complement strand
GATACCACAAGCGTGGCACCGCTTATGCTTGACATGAAAGGCGAGTGACATTCAGGGATGGTGAAAGTTTCCTCAGGAGACAAATGCTGCGCCACCCAGGGTTTGATCGTCCGTTTGTGCGCGGAAATCAAGCCAAGAAGCTCGGCGCGTGGATCGCGCCATGCGCCAGGTGATGGAGGCTCGGCCGGCGGCTTCATCGCTGTGGTGACAAAGACTTGTGTGAAGCACCGAATTCTTCTTGTAGTCAGCATTGACGCAAGCTTGGTTCTCTTAACCGTACTTGTTTGGGACTGGTGGGCCCCCTACTTCGTTGCCGCTTTCAGCCAGGGTGTGGAAACGCCAGCCATTCCTGCAAACGCCAGGGTGCACCCGTTGGCGGTGGTGACAGGATCGGTCGCGCTGGGGAACGGGTCTATGTGGCGCCGACCGCGTCCATATCGAGGCAACAGGGACACAGAGTATCTCTGTGGGTGACGACAGCATCGTCGAGGCTGGCGTAGGGCTTCATGGTGGGGAAATGTCGGGCATTGGTCAAGAGAGTTTCGACAACCAAGTCGAAATGGAGGGAAGAAATACTCGGTTTATTATGTGGGGACACGAGTCTCGTTGGCGCCTCAGTCGCAGATTCATGGGCCGGCCAAAATAGGACAAAATAGGAAATGGTGCATTCATTGGAATGCAGGTGTTCGTGTTCGGGGCTGAAGTAGGGAACCACGTCGTTGTCGACCAGGGTGCGAAAATCATCGGGGTAAGGATCGGAGCGGGCCGCCATGTCCCGGCGTTCCCTATGATTAGGACGCAGTCTCAGGCAGACGCACTTCCCATGAGTGTCAACGACCACTAGGGACCTGAGTCCGAAATCCTAGAGGTGTGAAAATGAGCTGTCGATACAAGCCTTACCTTGGAATGAGCTTGCTGATACTGGCAGTGGTGCTTATGGCTGGCTGTGCCCAGCCTCCCGTTCAGCAGTTGGAGGCAGCCCAAAAGGCTGTAGAAGTGGCTCGAACAGCCGGGGCGCTAGATTACGCCAAGGAAGATTTCATGAAACTCGAGCAAGCGTTCGGTCAGGCCAAGGAAGAGCTAGCCAAGCAAGAGCAAACCTTGGCGATCTTTCGATCGTATAGCAAGGCCGACGAGTTGTTAAGGCGGGTTCGTGACGATGCGAGAAGTGTGGCCACAAATGCTGCCGCGAAGAAGGAAGAGGCCAAGACTGCCGCCGTGGCTCAGGAGAAGGAGGCTCAAATGATCGTGGCCTCTGCGCAGGAATTGTTAGCCAAGGCGCCGGTTGGGAAAGATCGCGTGGCAGTGGAATCCATCGAGAATGACCTTCACGGGATGCAGGCCGGCCTTGAAGCAGTCCGCCAGATGATTGCAAAAGGAGATTACCTGGGAGCGGAATCGCAAGCGAAAGGGATTACGGAGAAAGGTGGCGTCGTTTCCGCTGAGATTCGGAAGGCGATTGAAAAGGTGAAGAAAGTAACCAGGCCAACGCTTCGCGCTTCCTAATACCACATGTCCAGTGAATCTGAACATAGTGCCGCTATGTTCCAGCACTCGTACTTAGAAGACGTCAAGCACGCGAGACCAGTCGGTTGCCCACGGTGCCGACGACCGGTGCCAGCCCTGTGGTTTGATTCGCGAGCAACAGGAATGCTTTGCATGCACTGTCATGAGGAGTTGATGGATGCACGCAAAGAGAAAGTTGTCTCTGCGAGAGGCAACGGGTTTGTGGTCGACCATACTCCTCCCGCCCGTTGACACTATGACACCATTCGTCGCCCATAGCCAGCGGGTCAGGAGGCATTAGGCGGAGCGAATGAACGGCAAAGAGGCAGCCAATTCTGCCACCAAGTTTCCTTGGCTCGCAGTATCTGCGGTGGCAGCGCTAGCAGGGGCAATCGCTTACGTGAGGTATGGCTTTAGCTTCATGCTGGCATTCATGGTCAGTGTGGCAATGCTGGCTGCTGTTGTTGCCGTGGCTCGCGATCTATTTCGTTTCTTCCGGTCCTCGCAAGAGGATCACCTTCCGCCTTCTTCTGTCGGCACCAGTGCCGGTCGCATTCAACAACGGCACAAGCCGTAATGACGGACCTATTCTGGAAGATCGCCCCCCATAGAACTTTCGTTTTGCCCGCTTTTCAATCTTACCTACAGGCTCTTGAACATCGTAGATGGGTACGCGTGTTAAACATCCAGTCCGTAACAATTGGTCTGCAATTTCTGCATGAGCGTTGGAACAAGCAGATCTGATTCACCATTCGCTCACCTTTGATCGTACGCAATATGTTGTTGTTTCTAATCTCTTCTGAGATGAATCCGGTGATCTCTGTTTGGCATTCGATTTGCTCTAGCCTATTGAAACTTCCAAGAAGACTGCAACCAATCTGGTTGCTCAAGGGCTGAAGTGTGGGCGGCGAGTGTAGCGCCCAGCCACCTCGAAACCAGTGCGTTGAGACACAAGAGGGGGATATGAGTACGGACAGCAAACATCAGTCAGAGCGAATCATCAACGTTGGCCCGGCTGGTTTTCATCCTCCATCGGCGATGGAACTCGGCGTAACCATTCCCGATTCGGGGTTTGGGTTGTTGTATGGCCGACACGCGCCAGAGGACGAGGTGATTACGGAAGCTGCCCGGCAATTATACACGCGTAAGAATCCCACGATTTTTCCAGGGCCGCTGTACTTGTGGGCGTGGCACCCGGAATGGATCGCCAAGGCACAGGCACTTTTGAGGCTGGCTGCAGAGATACCAGGCGTCATGATCATTCCGATGCCCGACTATCGTCCAAAGTATCCCAAGATCGATCCGGAAGAAGGCATCAACCCGAATCATCCCAACCTCACGATCTGGGCGAACAAAATCGAGGTGGCACTGTTCATCGGAGTCCACTGCCACTATGCCAACCTGGCGCTGCGGATGGTGCGAGCGGGGACGAATTGCCTCACCATCGCGTTCTGCCACGATATTCATGAAGACGCCATGATAAGTCTGCAGGATCTGGACGTTAAGAAAATGGATCACGTGATCAATCTTTTTCGAATCGTCCGGAAGGAGTTGGGGATCAAGATGCCGAAGGATGGCAAGACGGTGCGCCTGACGGGCACACAGGTCCGAGCTAATCATGGAGAGGAGTGGGTCTCCCCTCTCAGCGGACTCATTAAGGCCTAAAGACGGATGGCAATGCTGGGAGTAAACACCATGCCACAATCGAGTGGACGATTGCAGTCGCTGGATGCGAATGAGTGGACCCGGCGAGTGTGGCGGTTGCACGATACTCTTAAAATTTGCCCGACCGATCTCAACGCCCGATGCGATCTGGCAATGCTTCTAGAGGAACTGGGGGAGCTAGAAGGCGCCCTGTTCAATTGGAGACAGACTCTGGCCTATGACCCCAACAATCTGAAAGCCTGGGAAGGTATCGGACGGTGCCGAGAAAGTCTACGTCAAAGAAATCCCGGTCCGCATGCCCCTCAACGGCGACAGTAGGCAAAAGGTGTTTTGGTTTGAACCGGAAGATGCGCAGGAGCTCGTCAGCGAGGTCTTGTCGAACAGCCTCGAGAAGTTCGCACTGAACACGAAGCTGGAGCAGGACCTGCTCCGGTTGAAGTGACCATCCAGCGAGTGTCGTTGGCCTCGAGCGTTAACTTTCTGGAGCGACTGGGACGAAGTGCACAACAACAGAAGGGAAAGGGGGTGAGGATCGTGGCGACGAAAAAAAAGGTGGGCGCGAAGAAAACTAAGAAGAAGGCCTCAGCAGGGCGTAAGAAGAAAAAATAGCCTGCAGGGATGGAGAGAGGAAATAGCATGGAGATGCTTGTCTTACCACTTCCGAGAGGAAGGACGGCAGTCGTGCTGTTTGATCCCGCCACCAACTCAGTGACCACGAATCATGCCGGCTTGGTTGCGACGGTGTTTCAGAAGGGCGTGAAGGATATCGACGGCTGCCTCCTCTTGCCATGCGCCGGCCGCGCCTTTCTGTCGGCCCTTTACGACCATCTCTTTTTACGCGGCTACCATGTGCACTGGCTCAGAGCCAATACGGCTTCCAGCCGGATATCCTAGCAATATGGAGTGCGCACTTCGTCCGATGTCTCCATTAACCGCATGGCTCCCGGTCAGGTCGGAACGAGTCTCCGACTTGGTGCTGAAGGTGGTCGGAGCCGGTACGGCCAGCCTGGTCAATGGCACGACCGCTTTGGAGTATGCCCTTGCTGATCAAGGCCTCCGGGTCATGGCTCAAACCAGCAAGCTGGGGGGAGGGAAACCTGGTTCGGTCGTCCGGCTGCGCATGTCGACGGAGCCGATTACCTCGATGGGAAACGGGTGCGACGTGGTTGCCTGCGTGGACCGTCTAGGTCTCCAGGAAAAATGGTTCGGCTTGCAACCGGGAAGCGTATTTGTTCATGAGGCCGGAGACCCCGAGGTTCGTGCCGCAGCGGTTGCGGAAGGGGTGATCACCTACCCCGTTCCATTCGCGGATCTCCACCGACGATGCGGGTCTCGTTTCGCCGGGAAGGGGTTCATCGCTGCAGGGGTTCTGACCTATTTACTCGGTATCCCTGAACAGATTGTACGCTGCCGGATCCGCCCTCATGTTGGCCTCCGTTACTTCGATGCCGGAGTGGGATTTGCGTCCGCACACTTGGAGAAACAGGATATTTATGCCGTGCCGATTCCGACAGCCGCCCCACGCCAGGTCATGCTGGACGCACGTCAGGCCCTGCTGATGGGATTGACGATCGGAAGTTGTATCGGAAGTTGTAATTGTGGACCGGCGTGCGCACAGGCTCTGGATCGTTCGCCCCATGAATGGATCGCAGCGCATGTGAAGGCGGCATGGAGACGTGTCTCGTCGCTGACCCATCGAACGATCCCGTGCCTTCAAGGCTATCGAGGGTCTGACGGCAACGTCATGGCGCTGCTTGGGGCGGCTGATCCGTCCGCTGTGCCGGGATACGGTGCGAGCCGGCAAGCCCTTGTGCTCGTGGCTGCTGACATGTTGGATGCCATCCGGCTGGTGGGGCTCGCGCGCCAGGTCGGACGAGCTAAAACCGGAGCGGTGTGGGTCGTGGTTGACGAGATCCTGGCCACTCGCCAACAGAGCGTGTCGGTTGAGAAGCTTGTGAAAATCGTAGCTGAGATGACGCATGATCTGGAGAACAAGGTCTCTCCGCCTCCTCAGTCTTTGGAGTGGTGGCCCAGCGCTGAATGGGACAGTGAGCCGGACGCCAAGATCGGATATGTGGCCTGGGGCGCGGCTCAGGGTGTGGTTCGCGAAGCCATCACCTTATGTCGGAGCTTCGGGTTGAACGTCGCTGCGCTCTATCCCAAAGTGCTCTCGCCGGTGCTGACTCAGGAGTTAGAGGCTTTTGCCAAGACCGTTGAGCGCTTAATCGTCGTCGAGTCCGATCGCACGGGCCGCTATACCCGGCTCGTGCGGGCCTGGACATCCCTGCCGGCCTTGACCGTGATGCCGGAACCTGGGCGAGCACTGACGCCCATGGACATTTTTCTTCGCGAAGGACTGGGAGCGTAGCAACTTCATAGCCTTAAAGGAGTAGTCTGAATGAAACCCTATGAAATGACGATTGGTCCGGAGGGGTATCTTCCCCCCGCAGTGTCGGCAAGAGGCATCGTCGGGCCGTCAAAAGGAGAAGGGTTGGTGATGGGCAAGATCGTGCCGGAACAGCAGGCGATCGAGGAGGCGGCCCGGCGCCTGCTGCAGGCCAAGAATCCGACGATTTTTCCGGGTCCGCTGGTGCTCTGGGCATGGAATGAGCAAGCCGCTCGCGAAGCCACAGCTGTGAAGGCGCTGGCCGAAGCGGTGCCGGCGAAACTCATCCCCATGGCCGATTACCGTCCGAAATATCCCAAAATCATTGCGGAACGGGAGATCAATCCGAATCATCCGAATCTAACGATCTGGCAGAACAAGATCGACGTGTGCCTGTTCGTCGGGGTACACTGCCACCAATCCAATATCGCACTCAAGATCATCCGCGGCGGGACCAACTGTTTCACCATCGCGCTGTGCACGTTCAACGGAGATGACGAAGCGCACGTGACGATCCGGGATTTGACCGCCGAGACGATTCAGCGCATTGTGGATGCGGTGCACCGTCAGAAACGATCGTGACCCTCGTGAGTGCAGGGACGTCGGTAGGTGAACCTCCCTTTATCAGAAGAGGACAAGCCATGCGATATCTCATTGCCGTAATAATTGCGATCATGACCGGAACCAGCGCGCACGTCTGGGCCTATGAGGAAATCACGGTGACGGACGGGGGGACATTGACCGGACAGATCACGCTTGAGGGGGCCGTGCCGAAACCGAAGGGCTACAACCTGACCAC
>SCVQ01000516.1 GCA_004296865.1 Nitrospirota bacterium | reverse complement strand
TGATCTGGCTCATGATCATCCCGATGATGATGAAGGTGGACTTTGCGGCGGTGCGCAATGTCGGCAAAAGGCCGAAGGGATTGCTCGTCACATTACTGGTCAACTGGCTGGTGAAACCCTTCTCGATGGCCTTCATCGCCTGGGTGTTTTTCCGTTATCTATTCGCCTCCTGGATCAGCCCGGGCGAAGCGGATCAGTATATCGCCGGCGCGATCATCCTGGCCGCGGCACCCTGTACCGCGATGGTCTTCGTCTGGAGCTACCTGACGGACGGCGATCCGGCCTATACCCTTGTCCAGGTTTCCGTGAACGATCTAATCATGCTCGTCCTTTTTGCCCCGCTTGTGGGGCTTCTGGTGAGCGGTGCGTCATCCCTTTCTGTGCCCTTTCTCGTTCTCTTCTATTCAGTCGTCGCCTTTATTCTTTTCCCTCTGATCGTCGGGACGGTACTGCGGACCTGGTTCATCAGGCAACGGGGACAGGCCTGGTTCGAGAACACCCTGCTGCCAGGGTTCGCCCCGGCGACCATCCTGGCGCTGCTCGCGACTCTGACCATGATCTTTGCCTTTCAGGCCGACAACATCACCGGCAAGTCCCTGCACGTCGTGTTGATTGCCGTGCCCATTTTGCTGCAAGTCTATTTCAATTCATCATTGGCTTACGGACTCATGAAGTGGCTGAAGGTCTCCCATTCGGTCGCCGCTCCAGGGGCTTTGATTGGGGCCAGCAATTTTTTCGAGCTGGCGGTCGCGACCGCCATTGCCCTCTACGGTCCAGGCTCAGGAGCGGCCTTGGCGACGGTAGTGGGTGTCCTCGTGGAGGTGCCGGTGATGCTCTCCGTCTGTGCCTTCTGCAACAAGACCAGAGATTGGTTTCCAGTTGAGGCCCGGGCATGAAACAACGGGTCTTGTTTCTTTGCACCGGCAATTCCTGCCGGAGCCAGATGGCGGAGGGACTGTTGCGGCACCTGGCCGGGGAACGTTTTGACGTGGCCAGTGCAGGCACAGAACCGGTCGGGCTCAATCCCGGCGCGGTCGAAGTCATGAAGGAGATCGGCCTGGATATTTCACAGCACCGATCGAAGCGGGCTGACGAGTTCCTGGGGCAGCCGTTCGACTATGTGATCACCGTCTGTGACTTGGCCAAGGAGGCCTGCCCGACGTTTCCTGGGGCCAAATCTCTTCTGCATTGGAGCTTTGATGATCCGGCCAAAGCCGAGGGGGCGGAGGAAGCACGAAGACTCGTCTTTCGACGCGTCAGGGATGAGATCGCAGAGCGTCTCCAGCAGTTTATGGATGCAGCGTCGAGAGTTGGTACCCGCCGCCTGGCGCCATGACGATGCTGCCGGAAAAGACCGCATCGTCCGCGAGCTTTTGGCTCAAGGTCTGGATGCACCGGTCCAATTCGTGTTCGTGGATGAGCCCATCCTCCCCCCAGAGCAGCGCGGATAATTCTTCGCGAGGCACCACCTGCCCATCGGATCCGGTGAGGCGGCGAAGCAGCCTCCATTCCTGGCCGGAGAGGATGACCCGCTGTCCGCGGAAGACGGCCACGAACTGATCTTCCTCCAGTACCAGTCCCTCGTCGAGGCATTCGTTTTTCTGATGGACAGGAGGATGCGTCCGCCGCAACACGGCTTTGACGCGGGCCGTGAGTTCGGCCTGTTTGAACGGCTTGACGATATAGTCATCGGCGCCATGATCCAGGGCTGCCACGCAGTGCTCTTCCGACCCGAGCCCCGTGAGCATGATGATCGGAATGTCCTGGGTCTTCGGGTCCCGACGAATGAGCCGGCAGACCTCCCGGCCATCCATGTCGGGCAGCATTAAGTCCAAGAGAATGAGCGCCGGAAGCAGGCGCTTGACATCCTCGATGCCAGTCTGGCCATCATGCGCCACATTGGTTCGATAGGACGCCTTGCGCAAGGCACGATCCAGAGCCCCTGCCTGAACCGGATCGTCCTCAATAATTTGTATGATTTCAAGACTCATCGGGTTTCAATCCTGCCTACTCATTGTCGGTTTCATCCAGGTGAAACTTTAGCGGCTGCTGCAGACCCAGAAGCCGTCCGGCCACGTTGAGGAAGTGTCTTTCTTGTCAGTTCCTTTTGCCTGTCAGTTCCTTTTGGACAGTGATAACAGAGATCCTCCGGTTCGACGACGATTTAACACGCCGTTAACACTGCGGACATGGCTTTGAAACAGTGCCAGGATATGCTTTCCACCTGTTCCATCGACATTGCAGTCTCACTTCGAGACAAAGGAGCGAAAAGTGAATCTGAAAACCTCCCTGAAAATCCTCATGGCTATCTTCGTGTTTGCCGGTGCCATGGGTGGATGGCACACGTCGGCGCCGGCGCAGCCGACGGCGCTGGTGAAGGTAGACGGATCCAGCACGGTCTTCCCGATTACGGAGGCCGTCGCGGAAGAATTTCAGAAAGCCAACCGGGGTGCCGTGAGGGTGACGGTAGGCATTTCAGGGACCGGTGGGGGCTTCAAAAAGTTTTGCCGCGGCGAGACGGACGTTCAGGACGCCTCACGGCCGATCACGGCGGAAGAAATGGAAGCCTGTAGAAAGAACGGCGTGCAATACTATGAATTGCCTGTGGCCTTTGACGCCATGACGATCGTAGTCAGCCAGCAGAATAGCTGGGTGGACTCCGTGACCGTGGCGGAACTCAAGAAGATGTGGGAACCCTCGGCCCAAGGCAAGATCACGAAATGGAACCAGGTCCGCTCCGCCTGGCCCGATGCTCCGTTAAAGCTCTTCGGGGCTGGGTCCGATTCAGGCACCTTCGATTACTTCACCGAAGCCATCGTGGGCAAAGCCAAAGCCAGCCGTGGCGATTATACCGCCAGCGAGGACGACAATACCCTGGTGCAGGGGATTGCGAATGACAAAGCTGCCTTGGGCTATATCCCCTTCGCGTACTACGAGCCGAACAGCAAGAGACTCAAGGCCGTCGCCGTGGATGCCGGACAGGGTGCGGTGTTGCCGTCCCGCCAGACCGTTGAAGGTGGTCGCTATCAGCCCCTCTCCCGCCCCGTCTTTATTTATGTCAGCAAGCGGTCGTCCGACAGACCAGAGGCCCGCCAGTTTGCCGAGTTTTACCTCGCCCATGCAGCCGACCTCGTTGCCCAGGTGAAATATGTGCCGTTGCCGCCGGAGGCGTACCGCCTTGCTTTGGACCACTTTCGGCATGGCAAGCTTGGGACCGTGTTTCAGGGCGCTGCGATGATCGGGCTAAAGATCGAGGACTTGTTGGCACGCGAAAAATCACAGTAGCCGAAAGGGATCGCCGTTGCAGGCTGCACAAGCTGGACGAATGCGTCGGCACCTCTGCGAACGCAGCATTGAGGCCGGCCTCTTTCTGGCGGCGCTGGCCTCAGTTGCCATCA
>SCVQ01000052.1 GCA_004296865.1 Nitrospirota bacterium | reverse complement strand
AACTCTCGCTCCCTGCTCCGAACTCCGGTCGTCGCATCGTGCCGCGAAAGACGACATAGACCTGGCTGACATGTGGCAGGCTGAAAACGGCATAGAGGGAGGTGATCTCCACCTCAGCCTGGGCCTCTTCCAAGGTCTCTCTGGCTGCCGCCTCTGCGGTATGTTCCCCTGCTTCCATGAAACCGGCGGGAAAGGTCCAGAGGCCGGTGCGTGGCTCGATGGCCCGACGGCAGAGGAGGATCTGGTCTTCCCATTCGGGGATGCACCCGACGACCACTTTAGGGTTCACATAATGGATGGCCTGACAGGCGTCGCAGACGAAGCGGGGCAGATTATCGCCGGGGGGCACTTTGAGTCCGACCGGCGCGCCACAGTGACTGCAAAAATTCATGGATGCGATTCCTGCTCAGATCGCGTGCCTTGTCGCCCTGCCTGTTGATGTACCATAAATGCCCGGCTCTGGTCACCGGTGATCTGGTTGTGCCTCCTGGCCCGGTTTTGCTAAGGTTGGGATGCCATTCTCCGATAACGATAAGAACATAGAGATGGAGGAATCCCTTTGTCGAAATCAGCGAGACAGCACAGTGCCGGGCCGCCATCCGACGAGCCTCAGATTCCGGAGCCCACGCTCGCCGAGCGGGCCCGTACGTTGATGCACCTGGGCCGCATCGGAAGCCTCTCCACCCTGTCCCAGAAACAGCCGGGTTGGCCCTTCGGCTCGGTCATGCCCTACGGGTTGGATGGGCAAGGCCGCCCACTTTTTCTGATCAGCACCATGGCCATGCACACCAAGAATCTGCTCGCGGATGCCCGCGCCAGCCTCCTGATCATGCAACCAGACATCAGCGGTGATCCGTTGGGGGCGTCGCGTGTCACGATCATGGGAACGGTCGCGAGGGTGCCCAAGACGGACCTTGAGGAGGTCCGGAGCATCTACCTGGCCCGTTTCGACAACGCCTCCTATTGGGCGGATTTCGGCGACTTCGGGTTCTATCGCATGGAGATCGTGGATGTCTATTACGTCGGCGGCTTCGGGGTGATGGGGTGGGTCTCCGCCGATGATTATGTGCAGGCTGCGGTCGATCCTCTGGCCGATGAGACGCCGGGGATTATTCGGAACATGAATGCGGCTCCCGAGACTCTGCTGCTGCTGGCTCGGACGCAGGTAAACGTTGAGGTGGAAGAAGCCAGGATGACCGCAGTGGACCGGCTGGGCTTTCACTTGCGGTTGCAAGCCGGGGGTCGGGTGCAGGGGGCGCGTCTTGCCTTCCCGCGAGCGGTGGCCAATGCCCAGGATGCAGGCGTCGTGTTCGACGACATGATCCGGCAGGCACGTGCAGGGACTCAAGCTTAGGGCGTGGCAGTGGATCTCGAAGGGCGTGGTGGAGCGTTCACCGCATAGCCCTCTTCCTCCAGGTTTTTGGCGGTCTGGAGGAGAATGGCTGTGGCCGTCGACATGTCTTTCAAAAAGAATCCCCGCTTGGCCACCACCCTCATGCGGGTGACCTGAGGCGATAAGCGCTCCAGATCGATCTCGATGTTCAGTTCATGCGCGGCATTCGTGCTCGTCGCGAGGATGCTTAACCCCGCCGTGGTCCTGTCGATTCCCGCAATGGGGAACTCCATTTTCTGGAGCGTCTTTCGCGTGCCCTTCTCGACTTCATCCGAGGGAGCGTTGAACGTCTTGTAGGCGATGTTGTCGATTGTGTAATCGACACCACTTCCCGATGCAGCCCCCGCTCCCGCTCCGAAGAGCGTCGAAGCAGCTCCGGCACAGCTAACAAGGGCTGGCAGCAGGGTCAGGAGCAACGCAAGGCTCCTGAGGCAGCGGCGACCGCGCATGACGCAAAACGGATGGAAGAGGGTAGGCACGGGCGTCACCATACTCCAGTGCGAAAGATCGTGCGGCACAGCATGGGTCAGCTCTCCAAGAACTCGTGCAACGCCTTCTGCGAGGGTTTGATGAAGGTCGAAGCGCGGCTCACGTGTGTGCCGTTGAGCCGGGACAGTGTCACCGCCATTTCAGTCATCTTAGCCAGGACCGCAATGCAATTCAAGACCACGGCATTCCCGACGGTGAAGTGCTTCAGGCGCGAGAACAACAGCGACGGGAGTCCGCCGGCCGGGATGAGGACTTCCACGCCGCTGTCCACCAAGGGCTGGACCTGCTCGCGAAATTGCTGCAACACCTGCTCGAAGGTGGCCGGATCGGTAAAGGCCCGGACGAGGTCGGCCGGGTTGCTCGTGATGGCCTTGACGGCCACGACCCGTTCTTTGAGCCCATACCGGGCGACTTGTTCTTCATGCATCGGGATGAAGATCGGATTGATCGTGACGAGGGCGATCTTCTGCCCCAGCGTACAGGCGAAGAGCATGCTGGCTTCGCCCAGGCTGAGGACGGGGATCTCCACCGAGGCCCTGGCTTCGTAGAGGCCGCCGTCCTGATAATGACCGATGGCGAAGGCGTCGTAGCCCTGTTGCTCCGCGGCGACCGCGTTGCGGACGACCTGCGCGGCGCAACGGAACTCGGTGATGCGGTGGAGTTCGAGGTCG
>SCVQ01000515.1 GCA_004296865.1 Nitrospirota bacterium | reverse complement strand
GGGAGGTCAAGATTTTTTTCGACAACTGGCAGCGGAAGTTCGGCATCTTCCCGGAGTTTAAAATGCGTAATAAGGTGGGGGCCGCATTTGCCACAGGCGGGCAGCTCTCAAGCGGGAAGGAAGTGACGATGCTGACGATCCTCGCCGCGATGTTGGGGAACCAGATGATCGTGGTCAGCGGGGGAGGGGCCTTCGGGGCTTCGGCGACCACCGAGGGAGACAGCCCCGGCATCGACGATCGGGAGGCGGCTGCCGCCAAGGAACTCGGCCGCCGAGTGGCCGATGTGACACGGATGGTGAAACTCGGGATGACGCAGGAACGACGTTAGCTGTCTTTCTTGATCTGCTCGCTGAGGTAGTTCTCCACCCCCACCTGCTTGATCGTCTCCAACTGGGTCTCCAGCCAGTCGATGTGCGCCTCCTCGTCCTTGACCATGTCTTCCAGGATGTGCCGGGTCGTATAGTCTCCGACCTTGGCGCAGTGGGTGATGGCTTCCGTGAACAGCTTGACTGCCTCCTGTTCCTGCTTGAGGTCCAAGGCGAGTTGCTCCGGAACGGTTTCACCCACATGGACGGCCCCGAGCCGCTGCATATTGGGGATGCCTTCGAGATAGAGGATGTGCTTGATCGTCTTCTCCGCGTCCTTCATCTCATCGATGCTGAAGGAGCGGATCTTATGGTATCGCCGCTCGTAGCCCCAATTCTCGGCCATCATGGAGTGGGCGAAATACTGGTTGATCGCGGTCAATTCGTTGGTCAGGATTTTGTTCAGCAGGTCGAGGACGCCGTCTTTGGCTTTCATGGTCCGATCCTTTCTCTAGGCGGAGAGCGCGGAGCGTCTGGCCAAGAGACGCGCTGGGCTCCCGATCTGTGCGTGCGTCGGTAGGCTCAGCCAGCGGCCTGGAGGCACCCGGTGGCGGCGCAGGCTGCCAGTTGGTCGATGTTTCCGGCACATCGGCCACAGCAGTCATCATCGTCCAGCCCCAAGGCCGTTGTCAATGCTTCGGGGGTCTGGTCGGATTGTACGGCTCGCTGGATGTCGGATTCGGTCAGTCCTTTGCACAGGCAGATATACATGGCAGGCTCCTTGTTGATGGCAGCGCCGGGCCATCCTTGCCCTATTAACGATTATGATAACCATTATCATTATTGATGTCAAGCAAGATTTTGAGCGGCTAAGGACGGAGAGAACGCCGAGAGCAAGTGGTTAGTTTAGAAGAATGTGGCGAGAGTCTGAAAGAGCGCGAGAAATTGCAAAGACGTTGTCGCAGTCCGGTGCTTCAGCTATGCGGTGGTCCGGCCCAACTCCTCCACCATCCCGTGGATCGTATCGAAGCCTGACTGCCAGAAGGTTTCTGAGCGCATATCCACGCCCATCTGAGCCAAGAGGCTGGCCGGGCTTTGGGATCCGCCGGCCGCCAGCAGGGCGAGGTATTGGGGGACGAAGGCGGCACCCTGCTGTTTGTACATGTGGTAGAGCGCCAGTACCAGTAGATTACCGAAGCTGTATGAATAGCAGTAGAAGGGGCTTCCGAAGATGTGCGGGATGGTGAGCCATTCCCACCGAAAGACATCCGGCACCCGGACGGTCTTGCCGAACTGTTGCCGCAGGTTTGCCAGATAGGCTTCCCCCAAATCCTTGACCGTCGCGCCGCCGGCAATCATTCCGTGGGCTTGCTTCTCGAACAGGACGAAGTAGGCCTGGCGGAGGACGGTGGCATAGATGTCGTCCAACTGGGCAAGCAAGAGACCTTGCTTCACTCCTTTGTTGGTTTCCTGCGCCATCAAGGCATCGGAAAGGATGCGCTCGCCGAACACCGACGCAGTCTCGGCCAGCGGCAGCGTGGCATGGAAGGTAAAGGCGGTATGGTCTGCCGCCATCATGCCGTGGACCGCGTGGCCGAGTTCATGCGCCAAGGTCGCCACGTCGCGTGCTTCGCCTGTGTAGTTGAGCAGGACGTAGGGGGTGAACCCCGGCAGCACACTATAGCAGTAGGCGCCGCTCAGCTTGCCGGGCCGGGTCCGCGCATCGATGTGGCGTTCCTGAAACACCCGCTCCGCGAGGTCCGCCAGCTTGGGGGAAAATGTCCGGTAGGCAGCCAGGACCATTCGGATGGCATCCGGGTAGCGATATTGCGTGCGGTCAGCGGGATGCGGCGCATAGAGGTGGTACCGGTTCATCGGCTTGATCTTGCAGATGCGGGCCTTGAGACGGAAATATTCTTGAAAGACCCTGGCATTCTTCGCGCAGACAGTGAGCAAAGCGTCCACCGCTTCGTCTGGAATATCGTTGCCCAGGTTTCTCGCCGCGATCGGCGAGGGGAATTTCCTGAGCTCCACGTTCTCGGCCTTCCAGTCCTTGACCAGGGCCGTATAAATCTCGCCGAGCAGGTCATGGTTGGCGGCGAATACGCGATAGAGTTCCTTATAGGCGGCCTCGCGTAGGCGGGCCTTGGGGCTCCGCAGGTAGGCCGAAAGCTGTTCGCGCGTCAGCGTTTTGCTCTTGCCGTTTACCGTCAGTTTGAAGGTGAAGCCGTTGGTGAGCACATCGTAGAGGGTATTGATCGCGCTCCGACCGGTGATGGTCTTAAGGTTGATGATTTTTTCTTCCGGCTCGGACAGTGTGTAGTTTTTGAACCGGCGGATGGTGTCCAGATGGTAGCGGAAATCGCCGGAGACCCCGAGGAGTCGCGTCGCGTTGGCCTCGTCCACCGCCTGCCACCAGAGGTCGAAAAATAGGATACGGTTCTGCAGCGAGGTCAGGCGTTCCTCGACCTTGGCCTTGAAGGCTCGTGCCTGGAGATTGGTGGTGTCTTCAGAAAACCAGAGGTAGGCGTAGGCACTCAGCTTGGTTGAGACGGCGGCAATCTGCTCGGCCAGACGCAGAATCTCAGGAAAGGTCTGGCCCGGCATGTCATGGCTCAGACGCTCCCGCCAGGACTCAAACTGCGAGACGAGGCTCTCCAGGTGCTTTGCCATTGCGTCGAAGTCGTCCGACGGCTGTTTCAGCAAATGCGTCAAGTCCCACCGCTCCGGCAGCGCACCGGCTCGTGCGCTTTGGGAGGACGGTTTCATGCTCCGATATTTCATGACGGCGCGTTTCATGGCGATGCCCTCCGCCTCAAACCCTCTAAGGACTCTGTCATCATAACATTCGAGCAAGAAGTCATTGGAAATTAATTTTGCATTTCATTTCAATGTCTTGCGATTGAAGCGTGGCGGGATACGTGATGGAATAAAGGACAAGGTATAGGCTCATGCCGGGTTGTCTTATGGATAGGCGAGGCGTTGACAGGCTGTGCGGAGATGCTAGAATTCCCCTGTCCTTGATGGGTCCTCAGCTACGGGCAGGGAAAGGTAGGGGGAGGAAGTGACGGAACAGGAAATCAATCGGGCCGTCCAGTATGTGACCGCCAGTACGTCCTATGGTCGTGACACAGTGAACGACATTATCCGGACGGGACTCAGCGAATTGGAATCCTTGGCCAGCAGCACGGCCACTCATTTTGAACGGCCTGCGCTCCTTGAGTATATCTGCCGCTGGACTATCCGGCGGACAGGTCTGCCTGAGCCGCAGGTCCGCGAGGTCCTGGGTTGTGCGGGCCGGTGGCTGGACGACATGTGCGAAGCCGTCGCCAGGGAGAAGCCGGAGCTACTTACAGAGGGGCCCTCGTCGTGATTGGCCCATGGGGCTCTGCTGGTGCGCCATGTCTGGTGATGATGGGCGGAGGGATCTGTCAGCCGTGGGATTCAGCCAAGATGCTGTTTGAGCAGTTCCAGATTCTTGGTGACCATGGCATCGCCATTCTTGGTCGAGACCGCAAGGCCTTGCTCGCAGATCTGTCGGCATCGCTCGATCCGTCCCAGCTTCTGGAGCGATTGCGCCAGGGCATAGTACGCTGCTGAATACGTCGGCTTCACCATGATGCAGCGATCGAGCGCCGTTGCCGCCTCCTCGAAGTTCAAATCCTCCATATAGGCTTTCCCCAGCCCGAACCAGGCCACATCGTCGGTCGGCTCTATCGCCAGTACTTTCTTGAGCGGTTCGATCCGAGGATTCGCCATGGAACTCCTTGTCGGCGCGGGTTTGAATGAGGAGAAGAAGAGTCACTCTACTATGCTCCCCTCGTGATTGTCTACGGAGTTTCGGCATGTTACGATGCGGTTCGCTTGAGGATGGGATGGCGCGCACCGGTTTTGTATATCATCCGGACTTTTTGAAGCACGATATGGGTGGTGGGCATCCGGAATCGCCCGACCGCCTGCGCGCGATCCTCTCTCACCTGGCGGCCAACGGTGTGCTCGCTCGTCTGACGAGCATCGAGCCCCTGAACACCTCCGATGAATGGATAACCCTTGTGCATACGCCTTCTTACCTGGCGAATCTTAAAGCCAGGGCGCCGGTCAGCGGCCATGTGGCGCTGGACTCGGATACTTCTCTGTCGCCCGGTTCCCTGCCGGCCGCCTATCTGGCAGCCGGCGGAGCCCTGGCCGCGCTTGACGCGATCATGGCCGGCCTGGTGCAGAACGCGTTCTGCGCGGTGCGTCCGCCCGGACACCATGCCGAGCGGGACCGGGCGATGGGATTCTGCCTCTTCAACAACGTGGCCATCGCCGCGCGGTATGGGCAGCGCCGTCACGGACTGCATCGCGTGTTGATCGTGGATTGGGATGTCCACCATGGCAATGGGACGCAGCACGCGTTTTACGATGACCCCTCCGTGCTGTTTTTCAGCACCCATCAATACCCTCACTATCCCGGCACTGGACGGGCGACTGAATGCGGAGAGGGGGCGGGGGAAGGTGCAACGATCAACGTGCCGATGTCAGCGGGGCAAGGCGACGAGGACTATCGGGAGGTTTTCGAACGGGTCCTCGTGCCGGCTGCCGATCAGTTCAAGCCTGACCTTGTGCTGATCTCAGCCGGGTTCGATGCGCATCGAGACGATCCCCTGGCCGGGATGGGGCTGACCGAAGATGGCTATGATGCCTTGAGCCGCCTAGTGCTCGATATCGCCCGTCGGCACTGTCGGGGCAGGGTTCTCTCTTGTCTGGAGGGAGGCTATCACTTGCAGGCCCTCGCGGCGTCTGTCGAACGGCACGTGCTGGCGATGGTGGAGGCGTAACCAGGCCTTATGCGAAGATGGGGCAAGATACTTCTTGGTCTCCTTGTGACCGCCGGCCTCGTCTACCTCTATTACACGGAGGTGAAGCCGGTGGTGATCTTCGGACTCCGGTCCGATTATGCCAGGGCCATTCCCTACCAGAAGGTTCCGGACGGGATCGATAGTTTGAGGGCCGAGTCCTGCGGGACTTGCCACAAGGACATTTACGAGGAGTGGAAGACGAGCATCCATGCCCAGGCCTATGAAGACCCCTTCTTTCAAGCCTATTGGAAAAAAGACCGCAACATCTGGGTCTGCTTGAACTGCCATACGCCGTTGGAAAATCAGCAGCCGACACTGATCAAGGACATCCCCCGCGGTCGCGTGGAAAAGGCGGTGCAGGAGCCCAATCCTCATTACGATCCGAGCTATCAGAAGGAAGCCATCACCTGCGCCGCCTGTCACGTCAGGGACGGCGTGATCCTGGGCCCCTTCGACGATTCGGTGGCTCCACACCCGACCAAGTTCGACCCCAGTTTTCGTACGGCCCAGGTCTGCTATCGGTGCCACAATGTTGTGTCGGGGCCGGCCCAGTTCTACAATGTAGGGCCCTGCGGGACCTATGCCGAATACGAGGGCAAGTTCTTCATGCAGGAGAAGGGTTTCATCTGCCAGAGTTGCCACATGCCTGAAATCGAGCGGCCGGTGGCTGTTGGGGGGCCGATCCGCCCAGGGCGGCAGCACCTCTGGCGGGGCGGCCACGATCCGGAGATGATCAAGCGGGCGGTGGCGGTTCAGGTCCGAGCCGATCCGGCGGTTCCCAAGCCGGGAGAACAGGTCCGGTTCACGCTGACCGTGATCAACGCCGGAGCCGGGCATAAGATTCCGACCGGCGATCCAGACCGGCACTTCACCGTGGAATTTTCCCTCCAGGATGGCCAGGGGAAGGTGCTGTCCCGGCAATTGGAGACCATGGGCCGCTGGATTCTGTGGCAGCCGGTCATCCTGGAAGTCTACGACAATCGCCTGCTGCCCCTGGCCAGCCGGGAATACACGTTCGTCACCCACATGCCGACCGAGTCGGCTCAAACAGCCGGGCTGACCTTGAAGGCGACCGTGCGCTATCATATCCTGACGGACGGCCAGCACGAGATGTTGGAGGAAAAGTACGGGCTGACAGGGAAGGATCCCTATGCCTTCACGATTTACGAGCGAGAGGTTCCGCTCGCCGGAGACCTGACCGTTGCCTTGAATCAGGGACCGCACGAATCGCGCGAGGCTTGTGCGGCGGAGAACAAGGGCTAAGGGGGCGCAAGTTACGGGCGGGCCGAGAAGAGGGGAAAATCATGATCCATCCGTTTCTCATCGATACCAAGACGCTGGAGCAGAACCTGGGACGTGCCGACCTCGTGGTGATCGATGTCCGCGGCAAGGCGGCCTATGCCTTCGGCGGCCACATCCCCGGGGCGGTGCATGCCACCTGGCACGAGTTCAGCGATCCGGGCGCCACAGCCAAGGGGCTGCTCGATCCCAATGTGGCCAACCTGGAACAGAAGCTTCGCATACTGGGGATCAGCAACGAGAGCGACGTCGTCATTTACTCCAATCCGTTCGACAACTGGGGGGATGAAGGACGGATGTTCTGGATGCTCCAGTACCTTGGCCACAGCAAGCTCAAAATTCTGGACGGGGGCTGGGTCAAGTGGGTCGCGGAGCAGAGGCGGTTCGAGCATGGAGCGGTCAGTCCCAAGCCGGGCCGGTTTAAGGTTGTGCCGAACCCGGACGTCATCGTGATGAAGGAGGAACTCAAGAAACTGGTGAAACGGCCCCATCCAGAAACGGCCATTGTCGACGCACGCAGTCTTGAGGAATACGCGGGCAAGGAGATGCAAGGCATTCCCAGGCCCGGGCATATCCCGACGGCGATTTCCGTGCCGTGGACCGGGTTCCTGAATCCGGATGCGACGCTCAAGGATCTCGATGCGATCAAGACCAGTCTGGAGGAGAAGGGGCTGCACGAAAGCCACGAGGTGGTCTGCTACTGCACCGGGGGGGTCCGTTCCGCCTGGCTGTACTTCGTGTTGCGAGTGGCCGGCTATCCGAAGGTCAGAAATTACCCCGGTTCGTGGTGGGAGTGGAGCCGTGATTTTGCTGCGCCGGTGGAGACGGATGTGAAGCTGCTGCACAAGATCATCGGCCAGGAAGAAGCCAGGCCGTCTTGACAGTAGAAAAAACCCCATGCTATCGTCGTCGCAGTGACCGCCGGTGTTCCGTTGGAACATCGAAGCAAGAATCAACGCATGAGGAGAAGGAGGAATAAGAATGGGGAAAGCAGTCTTTTTGGGAACAGTCGTGCTTGGTCTCATGATGGCGCTGGTGAGCGTTCCGTTCCTGTCCTCCGCGGCGCTGGCTGACAAAGGTCATGCGGCCGAAGCGGTCGAACATGCCAAGGAAGCCGTGGCGCATGGGAAGCAGGGCCATGCCGATGCCCTCGTGAAGCATGCGGAAGGGGCGCTGAAGCATGCGGAAGCGGCTCAGAAGGAAAAGGCTAACCCGCACCTGGCCGAGGGTATCAAGCAGTTGAAGGAAGCGGTGGAGCACGGGAAGGCCGGCCATGTGGACGTGGCGACCAAGGCGGCCGAGGCGGCGGTCACGCACTTGTCCGAAGTGAAGTAACCGGCTGTCTATATAAAGACGACGAACGGGCAGGGGTGACCCTGCCCGTTTTCGTTTGGACACCAGACATGCGCGTTGGATACTTTCAATTTGCCCCTGCGTTCGGCGAGGTCGCACGCAACCTGGAACTCGTGACGACCCGGCTTGCCACGGTGCAATGCGACCTGATGGTGCTTCCGGAATTGTTTGCGTCCGGCTATCAGTTCGTGTCCAAAGAGGAAGTCGAATCCCTGGCCGAGCCTGTGCCTGACGGGGCGACGACGAAACGGCTGATCGAGCTGGCCCGCGACCGGCACATGCATGTGGTGGCCGGCCTGCCGGAGCGGCAGGGGAAGGTCTGTTACAATTCGGCGGTGCTGGTGGGGCCGGCCGGGTTGATCGGGACCTACCGGAAGACGCATCTCTTTTTCGAAGAGACGCTCTACTTCACGCCGGGAGACACGGGGTTTACGGTCTGGGATATCGGATCGGCGAAAGTCGGGGTGCTGGTCTGTTTCGACTGGTTGTATCCCGAGGCGGCCAGGACCCTGGCGTTGAAGGGGGCCGACATCCTCTGTCATCCGTCGAATCTTGTGCTCCCCCACTGTCCCGATGCGATGGTGACGCGATGCCTGGAAAACCGGGTCTTCAGCGTCACGGCCAACCGGATCGGGTCTGAGGAGCGGGGAGGGAAGGAGCGGCTCACCTACATCGGGGCCAGCGAGGTGGTCACCCCGCGCGGCCGCATTCTGCACCGAGCCCCGCGTGATCAGGAAGACCTCACGATCCTCGACATCGATCCGACCGAGGCCCGCAACAAAGCCCTCAATCCCTACAACGACCTGCTCCGAGACCGGCGGAAAGACCTGTACGAGTTGTAAGGCGTTACGGCATTTCTGCGCCAGCTTGATCCAGCCGTGAGCAGCAGGTAGGATAGTGCTATGGCGAATTCACTCGGCAAAGGCATCTTCTTGGTCGCGGCGCCGTCCTTGCGGGACCCGAACTTCAGGCAGGCGGTCGTGTTGCTTTGCGAGCATGGGCCGGAAGGGGCGCTCGGCGTGGTCGTCAATCGTCCGACCGCCATGCTGGTGTCGGAGGCCCTGCCGCAGGTGCCTGTGCTGGAGGGACAACACCACCGGCTATTTTCAGGCGGCCCCGTACAACCCAATAATGTCATGATCCTCTATCGGCTGTCTCAGGAGCCGACCAACCAACACCACGTGTTCGATGGGGTGTATTTGGGCGGCGACATGGGCACATTGGAGCAGGTGCTGGCGAGGCCGGAGAGGACCGATTCGTTCCGGGCCTTCATGGGCTACTCAGGGTGGGGGCCGGGTCAACTCGAGAACGAGATGAAGACCGGGTCCTGGATCACGCTGCCGGCCGATCCGACCGTCGTGTTTGAGAAAGAGCCGACCCGCATCTGGCCGGACATTCTGTGCTCGCTGGGAGAGCCGTACAGCCTCTATGCCGACATGCCGCTTGACCCGAATTTGAACTGACGGCCGCTCACAGGCCCGGGCCGAGCAGCGGACGCAAGAAGCGTCCCGTGTGTGAGCCGGCCACCTGCACAATCTGCTCCGGCCTGCCTTCCGCCACGATCTGCCCCCCTTGTGCTCCTCCTTCCGGACCCAGGTCGATGATCCAGTCGGCGGTCTTGATCACATCGAGGTTGTGTTCGACGACGAGCACGGTATTGCCGGCCTCGATGAGCTTGCCGATCACCGCCAGTAGCTTCTTGATGTCGTCGAGGTGGAGCCCCGTCGTCGGCTCGTCCATCACGTAGAGGATGCCTCCGGCCGCGCGGGTTGGCCGAGGCCCGGGTCGTGTCGCCGGCGCGATACGTCGTGCCGCACCGCCCAAGTCCAGCAATTCGGCGGCGATCTTCAGCCGTTGCGCCTCTCCGCCGGAGAGGGTGGTGGCCGGCTGGCCCAGTCGAAGATAGCCGAGGCCGATCGAGACGAGCAGGTGCAGTTTCTCCGTCAGCCTGGGGGAACCGGAAAAAAAGGCTTGCGCATCGCTGACCGTCAGCCCGAGCACGTCGTGGATGGTCTTGCCCCGGAAGCGCACGTTCAGCACGGCCGGCCCGAAGCGCCGGCCGTTGCAGTCCTCGCAGGTGGCGTAAATATCCTCGAAGAAGTACATCTCCAGTTTTTGATACCCGTTTCCCTGGCACCGTTCGCATCGGCCGCCGGCCGTATTGAAGGAGAAGTGGGCGGCCGTCAGCCCGCGCATGCGCGACTCCGGCAGATCGGCGAAGAGTCGGCGGATGTCGTCGAAGGCCTTGAGATAGGTGATCGGGTTGGAGCGGGGCGTCCGGCCGATCGGCTGCTGATCGATCAACCGCACCCC
>SCVQ01000514.1 GCA_004296865.1 Nitrospirota bacterium | reverse complement strand
GCTCTTCCGATCTCAAGTCCGGCGCAGTGGGGTCAAAGCCGGCCTTCACGCGCAAGGGCCGCTTTTCTTTCAGTGAGCGGGTCAGCTTGGCTTCCAGCTCGCTCTGCTGGATGACCTCCACCGCGCCGCGGAGAATCAGGTCGAGTTGCCGAGTCAGTTCGTTCATTGCGCGTCCCGACCTTTCACCTGGGGATGGACTCCCGACCGACTGGAGGAAACACGCGGCGGCTGTGCCTGACTCACGGTCACGAGCGGCTTGAGCTGCCGGAGTTTCTTGTCCCCGATGCCTTGCACGTGATCCAACTCGTCCACGCTTCGAAACGCGCCATGTCCGCGCCGCCATTCCAGGATACGCTGGGCCAGGACCGCCCCGATCCCGGGCAGTTGCTCAAGGTCATCGGCAGTCGCCCGGTTCAAGTCCAGCCGGGCCGGGCTCTTCGCCTGTCCGTTGTCCTCCGACGCTTTTCCGCCCGATTGAACCCTGCCCTGACCGATGTCTGCACGCGAGGTAGACGGACCCTGGGGCGGCGGTAAGGGAACCGGCGCCTTCGTGTCCCCCTCCGGCCCCGGCTCATCGGGCATCGGCCAGCCGACCCAGAACACCAGAGCGACCGCCGCAGCCAGCAGGGCCAGCTTGATCAACAGCGACTGCACCATAAGCTATAAAGTCAGAAAGTTGAAAAGTCGAACGCCTCAAGACTTGACGACTTGCTAACCTTCAGACTTTACGACGTTCTTTTTCTCGCCAGGTGGATCGCCATCCCTTCGACGTCTTCAGCCGCTTCCATGAGCCCTTCGGACAGGGTCGGATGGGCATGAATCATCTCGGCGATGCTCGAAGCCGTCGCGCCAAGTTGCATGGCCAGGGCGGCTTCGTGCACGAGATCGGCCGCATGCGCGCCCACGATATGGACGCCCAAGATCGTCCCCGTGCCGGCATCGGTAATGATTTTGAACAGGCCGGATGTTTCCCCGGCCCCCTGCGCTTTGCCCAGCCCCGCATAACGGAACCGGCCGACCTTCACGTCCGTCTCAGGCTTCCCGCCCAGCTTGGCGTGGCGTTCCCGCGCCTGTTGCTCCGTCAAACCGACCCGGCCGATCTCCGGCAGGGTAAAGATGCCGGCCGGGATGACGTGGTAGGAGATTTCGCGCGGACGGCCCATGATATTCTCCACCGCCACTTTTCCCTGCGCGGAGGCGACATGGGCCAGCATGGCCTTGCCGACCACGTCCCCGATCGCATAGATGCCCGGCACGTTGGTCTCCAATCGGTCGTTGACGAGAATCTCTCCCCGCTGACCGACTTGTACCCCGACCTTTTCCAGGCCGATGCCCTTGCTGTTGAATCCGCGGCCGACCGACACCAGCAGTTTCTCGGCGACCACGGTCGCGCCATCCTTCAAGACAGCCTTGACCGTCCCCTCCCCCCGCTCCACTTGCGCGACCGTCGTGCCCGTCAACACCGTCACGCCCCGTTTTTTCAACTCCCGATCCATGAAGGCGGCAATCTCTTCGTCCTCAAGGGGCAGGATGCGGGGCATGAGCTCCACCATCGTCACCTGCGTGCCCAGCCCGCTGTAGAGGGAGGCGAACTCACAGCCTTCGACCCCCGCGCCGATAATCAGCAGGCTCGCAGGAATCGCCGTTTGATCCAACGCCTCCTTGCTCGTGATGATCTGCGTGCCGTCGATCGGGAACAGGGGCAGGTTGGGCCAGGACGACCCGGTCGCCAGAATCACGGCATCCGCCTGGATGCGCACCTCGGTGCCATCCCGTTTGGCCACGCGGAGGGTTCGCTCGTCGAGCAACTCGCCGGTGCCCTCGACATGCTCGACCTGCCAGGTTTTCAAGAGCGCGGCGATGCCCTTGACGAGCCCCTCCACGACCTTGTTTTTCCTGGCCACCATGCGAGCCAGGTCATAGCCGACCGATCCCCCCAACTGCAGGCCCATCTCGCCGGCCTTCTTGGCCTTGTCCCCCAGTTCCACCACGGCCAAGAGCGCCTTGCTGGGAATGCAGCCCCAGTTCAGGCAGACACCGCCGAGCGCCTGATTCTCCACGACCGTCACACGGGCCCCGAGTTGGGCCGCACGGATCGCCGCCACGTATCCGCCGGAACCGGCGCCCACGATGGCGATGTGCTTCTTCTCCGCCATGGTTCTGATCGCTGACTACTTGTGGGAGGACAGGAAGGCTTCGTACTGGGCCGCGGTCATGAGCCCCTCCACCTGCTTCGGGTCGGCCAGCTCGATCACCGCCATCCATCCTTTGCCATAGGGGTCCGCATTGACCACCTCCGGGTGATCTTTCAGGTCGGTATTGATCTTGGCGATGGTCCCGCTCACGGGCGTGTAGATGCTGGAGGTCGTTTTGGTCGATTCGACCTCGCCGATCTGTTGCCCAACCGTAACCGCCGTGCCGGGCTTGGGCAGTTCGATGAACACAATGTCGCCAAGCGCATCTTGCGCAAAATTGCTGATACCCAAGGTGGCGTGCGTCCCCTCCACCTTGATCCACTCGTGTTCCTCATGATAGCGCAGGTTCGTCGGTTCCATGGTCTCCTTTTCCTCTCGGCAGGCCCTGCGGCACGGCCGGTCCTATCCACTTGGTGGCTGAAAATGGTCCGGGGATCGTAGTGCAGCAGGTCCTGTTTGTCAAGGAACGGAACCGGCCGTTTGGGCAGTCCCGACCACGTATAACAAGCCGATTCCCTTGGCGAAGCGGGAATGATCCGCGGCTGGGTTCACCCCTTCCGCCAGTTGTTCGACGGCAACCGGTGCGGCAAGCGGAACCGGCAGGGCCACCCACACCCGTTCCACATCTCCGATCAGCGCGATCATCCGGTCTGCGATGACCGGCAAGCCCACCGGTTGAACGCCAACGACGGCCGGTTGTCCCCCGAGCACGTAGGAGTCAAACCGTACCCGCTTCGATTCCAGGAGGTCTTCATTAAACTTGACCAGTGCCGACACAGGATCGGTGGCGGCCTCCGGGTGTACCTCCAGCGCAACGTGCAGGTTCGGCGACTGCTTGCGTAACGCCTCTCTGAGCCGATCCATCACTTTCAGCGTCTCTCGTGATTTCCATCCTGCCCATCGCCAGAACGCCGGCGCATAGTCCCCTTGGTCCGCCGCGGCGGATCGCAAGCCCGACAGGTCGCCCGATCGGGCGTCAGGATCGGCCGAGGGAAAGAGCGTCGCGGGGTCCAGCGTGATCCCGAAATCGCGCTCAAACCCTTTCAATCCAAACGGGCTGAATCCATCAGCCGGGCCGATGGGCAGGTCAGCCCTGAACAGGATGCCGTCGATCCCTCCTGCGACAAGGTCGGAGAGGAGCCCCACCAGGTAGTCCTGAAAGGCGGGATGAAAGAGGTCCGGAGACTCCGACGGAAGGATTTGGCCGCGCAGTGGATCGTAGACGCGGTCAGCCCAGCCAAGCTGGGCCAGTTGCGGCTTCAGCCAGGGCATCCGCCGGAGCGTGACGGACGAGAACACCTTGAGGCCCTGTCGATGGGCAACCGGCACCAGTTGACCGACAACGTCCCGCACGGTGTCGGCCCGGCGGGTTTGAAAATAGACGCCGGCCGGCTGTGCGTCGCGGCCGTTCCCCTCCCGCTGCCCCTGTCCCGTCCCGGCCTCTACCACCAGGGTCGTCATCCCGGCTTGAGCCAGGGCCCGTACCCATGCCTCCAATTGTTGTGGCGGCGGAAGACGATGCGCTGGAATCAGGACCGCCTGGCGCCCCTTGACACCAGCAGGCGTCGCTCGCAGCGCTTGCTCCAACTCAACGACGCGCTTCCTGGCCTGAAGACCTGTACTGCCGGGCGGCACCGCCTGAGCCACAAGACGATAGTGGGCCAGGGCCTCATCCAAGTTGCCGGCCTGCTCATACGAACGGGCCAGCCACCAATGCGCATCGGTCAGCAAGGGAGAGCGAGGGTATGCGGTGATCAGGCGTTGCAGCACCGGGATGGCGGCATCATAACGTCCCTGGGCGTGGAACGTTCGCGCATCCTGAAGCAACCTGGCCTGGATCTCGAGGGTCGGATCGGTCGGGGCAACAGTCTTGGCAGGACCGTACCGTTCCTTGGGTGGCTTGGCATGCGGGACGCAACCAAACGTCAGTAGGGCCGCCGTGATGACGACGACACCGACGCCGGACGATAAGAGATACGACGCACCTGTCGGGGGCACGGTCGGAGCGCGACGACCGTCGCCCCCGTCGATCACCGCACCGCCAGATCCATCTCGGGGAAGAAATAGCCGATCTCGAAACGAGCGGTCTCCGGAGCGTCGGACCCGTGCACGGCGTTGAACTCGATATTGGCGCCATGGGCCGCCCGGATGGTTCCCGGAGCGGCCTTGGCCGGGTCGGTGGCCCCCATCAACTCCCGATGGCGCTTGATGGCATCCTCCCCAACCAGCGCCAGCACCACTACAGGGCCGGAGGACATGAACGTGGTCAGGCTATCGAAAAATGGGCGTGACCGATGCACGGCATAAAACCCCTCAGCCACCGCCTTTGATAACTGCATCATGCGTATGGCCACCGGCCTCAAGCCGGCCGCTTCATATTGCTTGATGATGTCTCCGATCGCGTTCTTTTTCACCGCGTCAGGCTTGATGATCGCCAACGTCCGTTCGGTCATACGACGTGTGTGCTCCGCTAAAAGGTTGAACTCATGAACAGGCTATCGAAAAAGCATTCTAGAGGAAGAGGGCGCCGGGTTTCAAGCACCAGACGCGGGACGAGGCGACGGCTCGATCTCACGAGCGGAACCGTTCCGCCAACTCGCTCGGCTTGAACACGCCACGCTCCGTGATGATCGCCGTAATGAGCGCCGCAGGCGTCATATCAAACGCCGGATTGAGCACGTCGACGCCGGCCGGCGCCACGGAGGGACCTCCGCAGATCGACGTCACTTCGCGAGCGTTGCGTTGTTCGATCGGAATCTGCTCTCCGGAGGGCGTCGCCAGATCGATCGTCGAGTAGGGAGCGGCCACGTAAAACGGAATCCCATGGGCTTTCGCCAGCACTGCGACTGAGTACGTACCGATCTTATTCGCCACATCCCCGTTGGCGGCGATCCGGTCCGCGCCGACGATGCAGAGATGCACCAGCCCCTGCCGCATCAACGCACCGGCCATGTTGTCGGTGATCAACGTGACCGGGATCCCGTCCTGCATCAGTTCCCAGGCCGTCAGGCGGGCCCCTTGCAGCACAGGACGGGTTTCGTCGGCCAGCACCCGAATCTTTTTCCCCTCCTCCCAAGCTGCACGGACCACCCCAAGGGCCGTGCCATAGCCGGCCGTGGCCAGCGCGCCGGCGTTGCAATGGGTCAGGATCGTTTGCCCGTCTTTCACCAAAGCCGCCCCGTGCCGCCCCATCGTCTTGTT
>SCVQ01000513.1 GCA_004296865.1 Nitrospirota bacterium | reverse complement strand
CCCGTATGCCGATGCGCAGCATCTCCCGACGCCGGAAGCGGCGGAGCGATTCGAGCTTGAGCCCCACCGTTTCCACGTTGGACACGCTGGCCCGCAGGGCTCGGTCCAGCGCCGCACGAGACGGCTGCCGCGTGAGCACCTGCTCCTCCGCCAGCCAGTAGATCAGCAGCGGATCGCGGATCAATGTCTGCGCCAGGGACGGGCTGTTCCCGAACATCGTGCAGAGAAGATGCAGCATCCGCGGCGATCCGCCCAGGTAGTCGAACAGTTGGGTGCGGTTGACGCCATCCCGAAATAGTTGCTCCCAATGATCCAGCGCCTGGTCAGGGTCGGCGGTCAGGGCCACGGAAGCCAGCAACTCGCCTACGATCTTGGCCAGGGCCTGCCGGGACCTCGGCTCACCGGCCATCACCTGGATATTGGCGTCGGCACGTGCGGAGTCCGCAAAGCCATAGGGCTCCAACAACCGGCGGACGTCCTCGTTGGCAAGGTCGGTCGCCAGCAACAACCGGGCAGGGTCCTGCCCGCGAGATCCGTCCCCGTCCACTACCGACCGATGCGACTCCGCTGCATGCCCCATGCTCGGCATTATACCGACGGACCAAGGGCCATACAATGAACTCGCACGACGACGCTGCACAAAAGGCCGACGCACGCTATACTAAAGACCGCCATGACAACTGAACGCCTCCTGACCACCCTTCTGCCCCTCTGCGCCGGAGTGGAGGAGGACATCGTCCGTGACTTCGTCGATCGGATGGACCCTGACTACTTCGATCGGTTCCAGCCCGGCGACATCGCCCGCCACATTGCCCTGGTCGGACGCCTCGATCCGGACCACCCCTGCCAGGTTGCGGTGACGGCAGCGCCGGAAGGGATGTTCGACCTCGTCGTGGTGGCCTACGACTACTTCTCGGAGTTCGCCACGATCTGCGGGCTCCTCTCCTCCTATGGGCTCGATATCCGTGAAGGCGGCATCTACACCTTCACGGAGAGGACGGACGCTCCCGGAGGTTTTTCGCCCAGGCCCGATCGAAGTCCGGCTTCTCTTCGCCCCAGACCCCGAGGGAAGGCCGGACTGACTCGCAAGAAAATCGTGGACGTGTTTCGAGTCCGTCCGATGCTGGACACGGCCTTTCCGCCTTCGCAGCAGCGCCGCCTCGCCGAGGAGTTGACCCGAATGGTCACGCTCCTGGACGGCAATCGTTTTCAGGACGTCCGTCGTGTCGTCAATCGCCGGCTGGTTGAAACTCTGGGCCGCTCGCGCAGCGCCTTCACCGACCTGCTCTACCCGATTCACATTCACTTCGACAACGACCAGTCGCCCACCGACACCGTCATGGACATCCGCTCGACCGACACGCCCGCGTTCCTCTACGCCTTTGCCAACGCCCTCACCATGCGCGGCCTCTACATTCGCAAGGCCCAGTTCGAACACGTGGGCGCGGAGTTACACGACCGCTTTTACGTGCGGGGCCGTCACGGACAGAAGCTCCAGGATCCGGCGGAGCAACAGGAACTCCGGCTCACCGCCGCGCTGATCAAGCAGTTCACCCACTTCCTCACCTGGGCGCCGGACCCGGCCAAGGCGATCGAATACTTCGACCGCTTCCTGGATCGGATCGTGGAAGAGGCCCATGGCGGAAAGACGCTGGCGTTTTTGAAGAACAAGAAGACGCTGGCCCTGCTGGCCAAGCTCCTCGGCACGAGCGACTTCCTCTGGGAAGACTTCCTCCGGCGGCA
>SCVQ01000512.1 GCA_004296865.1 Nitrospirota bacterium | reverse complement strand
TCCTATTATGGTTCCCTGCCATCGGGTCGTCGCCCACGACGGCTCGCTGGGCGGGTTTTCCTGCGGCCTGAAGGCCAAGCGCCGTCTTCTGGCGCTGGAGGGCACGCTGGCCCAGCTGAAGAGCTAATAAGAGCCTATGGCGTACAGCATATGGCAGGAAGAGATCACGTTGGACGATCCCATGTTTTCTAGCCATACGCCATAAGCTCTTCGGTGCCACGATGAGAGCTGTGATTCAGCGGGTCAGCCGCGCCTCGGTCGAGGTGGATGGACGGATCGTCGGGCAGATCGGTCCGGGCTTGCTCGTACTGCTTGGCGTGGCCAAGGGGGACGGGGAGACGGACGTGCGGTACATGGTCGAGAAACTCACGACCCTCCGCATCTTCGGCGACCAGCAGGGGAAGATGAACTTGTGCATCGGCGAGGTCGGCGGGGCCCTGTTGGTCGTCTCCCAGTTCACGCTGCTCGGCGACACGGCCAAGGGTCGCCGCCCAGGATTCGATCGGGCCGCGCCGCCGGATGTGGCCCGGTCGCTGTATGAGCAGGTGGTGGCCGGACTGAAGGGACTGGGGCTGCAGGTTGAGACCGGCGTCTTTGGCGCCCAGATGGAGGTCGAATTGGTCAACGACGGACCGGTCACGTTTATTATTGAGAGCCGCGGCGGAAGACCGGCCGAGACGTCCTCAAGTCTTCCGCAGGGAGGCCGATAGAGACAGGTAGGTGGAGAAGCACAGGGCGGCCCCGGCGGGTCCTTGCCACAACGCTTGCGGGCTGGCATACTTTTAATAAGCATGGGGAGGGCATCATGGAGAGCCGGATCTCTGAGCATCACCCGTTGCGTCGCCTGTTCGGTACGTTGACCGAAAAAAGCTTCACCGAGAAACTGGGCTGGCCGGACCTCAACGTGACCGAGTACGTCTCCAACCTCCTGGTCGAGTTCACCCATACCGACCAGCTCTACCGCGTCCGGACCCAGGAGGGGGACCGGGTCGATACCGTGGTGGATCTGCTGTTCGAATCGGAAGTCCTGCTTGAGGCGCAGTCTATGGCGCGCGAGGAGGAAGTCCACCGCCACATCGGCGATTTCACGCTCTTTATGGCCGGGCTCTTTCCGGAGTACCTGCGGCGGCTGAAAACCTCCGGCCTGATTTATCACAAGGACTTCCTCGTGGACTATGTGAAAACCGGCAAACGGTCGTACGGGATCGTCGCGCAGTTTCACGAAGGAGAGCCCCACGATCAAACGCCCTTGTTCCGCAAGCTCTCCGAGAATTTCGAGTTGTGCGTCACCGGCCTGGGTTTCGTCCGCACCGACCTGGATCGCATGCAGGACTCGACCTACCGGATGGCCCAAAACATCCTGCTCAATTGAAGCCACGGGCGCGTTCCATCTCTCCGATCATCCTGGCCCACGGCGGCGCTGGCACTCGTGCCATGACCAAGGCCCAGCGGGCCTGCTTGGCCGAAGCGCTGGTCTCCGGCTACGATCTGCTGCGCCGCGGCGCTCCATCTATTGATGCGGTCGAAGCGACCATCAGAGTCCTGGAAGGTTCGGGCCTCTTCAACGCCGGATGTGGCGCTCGCCCGCAGTTGGACGGCACCCGCCGGATGGACGCCTCCATCATGGAGGGGCGGGACCTGCGGGCCGGGGCTGTGGCAGGGATCGAAGGGGTGCGCTATCCCGTTGCCGCGGCGCGGCTCGTGATGGAAGAGACCGCGCATGTTCTCTTGGTGGGACCGCTTGCTACGCACTTTGCCCGGCACTTCAAACTCGATCGTCAACCCTCTCCAGGAAAACGCGTGCAACGAACCGTCAGCTTGCCTCGCGCAAGACTGACCGGTCTCCAACGAAAGACGCGAGACCTCTTCGCACAGATGCAGAAGCCGTCGCGGCTGAGGCGTGAAGCGAGAGAAACCGTCGGCGCTGTGGCGCTGGACCGGGACGGCACGGTCGCCGCCGGGGCGTCGACCGGCGGGATTGCGCTGATGTTGCCGGGGCGCGTGGGCGACACGCCCTTGATCGGCTGCGGGGTCTACGCCGATAACGAGGCCGGGGCCGTCTCGATGACCGGCCTGGGCGAGAGCATCATCCGCATCGCGGTGGCCAAGGAGATTGCGGACCGCCTGGCGGGCGGGGCCAATCCTGCCACGACGGCCCGGCTGGTGCTGGCGAAGCTGACGAAGCGCGTGCAGGGTTCAGCCGGTGCCCTGGTCTTATCCAGGGACGGTCGCTTTGCGATTACGCACAATACGGCTCGCATGACCGCCGGATATTGGTCCGGGACCGGCAGGCCGGTGGTGGCGGATCGGTTTCCGTAAGAACTGACGATTTGACCATTGCCGATTGACGAATGTAAGCTGCGAGTAGACATTCAATCGTCAATGAAGAAATCGTCGATGAGTACAATTCTATTCCACCTCGCCTTTCCTGTGACGGATCTGCAAGAGACCAAGCGTTTCTACGTGGATGGGCTGGGCTGCTCGCTGGGACGGGAATCGGCCCACTCGGTCATCCTGGACCTGCGGGGGCACCAGATCGTCGCCCAGCTCACGGACCAGTCCCTCGCGCCGCCGAAAGGCATATATCCGCGACACTTCGGCCTGGTGTTCACAGCGGTCGAAGACTGGCAGGCGCTGGCCGATCGGGCTAAGGCCAAGGGCCTGCGCTTCTACCAGCAGCCCCGCCGGCGGTTTCCCGGCACCAAGATCGAGCACACGACCTTCTTTCTCGAAGACCCCTTCCACAACCTGCTGGAGTTCAAACACTACACGCACGAATCGGCCATCTTCGGGGAGCGCGACTTTTCCCAGGTGGGCGATACGGGCGGCAAGCCAGCGGACTGACGGGGTTCTATCCGGCGCCAGTTAATTCTCCAACACGGCTTTCTCCACCATCTTCTTTGCCTCGTCCAACAGGCGGCGGGATTCGTTGCGGCACTCCTCGGCGCGATTGGAAAGCTCTCTGATACGCTCTTGAAGTTTCTCCGGTGCAAGAATTATTGAGACGGAGGCTAAATCCTTCTGCGAAATGCTGTAGAAGGCTACGCCGTGAACACATCTCTCAACCTGCAAGAATCCCAGAGGAGAATTCATATAGACGCTCAGGTATTCTGGCAACATTTTGCGGTCTTTGATACGAATTAGCATAATCTCACTGCTAATTATGGATTTTTCCTGTTCCGGACGTACCATGGCGGCATTCCCGTAGCTGCCTTTTCTTGTAAAAAGGACATCGCCTGAGCAAAGTTTGACATCTTTTGTAATGGTATCGAAGCCAACGGCAACACGCTT
>SCVQ01000511.1 GCA_004296865.1 Nitrospirota bacterium | reverse complement strand
TGGAAGGGCAAGTGCAACTGGCGGCAGAGCAGTACATCCCGTTTGACATCAACGAAGTGAACCTGGATTTCCACATCTTGAACCCGCTCGAGCAAGCGGATGATGGACAACCCGCCATGTCGGTGTTGCTGGTGGCAGCCAAAAAGGAAAAGGTCAACGAGTTGGCAGAACTGGTGAGGGCGGCGGGCCTGACGCCGGTGGTGCTGGATGTCGACGCCTTTGCCATCGAAAACATGTACGGGATTAACTACTGGGTGAATCCTGAAGAGATTACGGCGTTGGTGAATATCGGGGCCAGCGTGCTGAGCGTCAACATCCTGAAAGGAGAGACGCCCCTCTTTACGCGGGATGTGTCCATCGGGGGCAATCGCTATACCGACTTGATTCAAAGAGAATTAAGCGTGCCGTATGAGGAGGCCGAGGCGGTCAAGAAGGGCGAGCGCCGCGATGGGGTTGACCCGGCAGCGGTGGCGGGCGTTATCGACGGTGTGAACGCCGAGGTGGCGTCTGAGATCGCCCGATCGGTCGATCATTTCAAGGCGACCTGCACGGATGGTGAAGTGGGCAAGATTTTTTTGTGTGGGGGCTGCGCCAAGGTGGCTGGCTTGGCCCAGCAGTTGAAAGACCGCATGGGGGGGACGGTTGAACTGGCCAATCCGTTCAATCGCGTGGATGTCACGACGGGTGGGTTTGATCAGAAGTTCCTGGCCGAGACGGCCTCCCAGGCGGCGGTCGGAGTCGGGCTGGCGCTCAGGACGGTGGGGGATCGATGATCCGGATCAATCTGCTCCCGGGACCGCGGGTTATAGGGAAGACGAACGAGGCGGACGTCCGTTTTGAAGCTGTGGGGGCGCTCGGCGTTGTGCTGTTGACGGTCGGGCTCTGTGTGTATTACTCGGGCACGCTGGAGCATGATATCGAGGTCCGGCAGCGTGAGAAGCAGGAGAAGGAAAAACAGCTTGTGGTCCTGCAAGACAAGATCAAGCAGGTGCAGGACTTCGAGCAAAAAAAGAAGCTGCTGGAAGACAAGAACCGCGTGATCGATCAGCTTGAAAAGACTCGGAGCGGTCCGGTTCGAGTGTTGGATGCCGTCAGCCAGAGCTTGGATCCGCTCAAGCTGTGGCTGGTGCGGTTGAATATGAAGGATAGCGATGTGGAATTGGAAGGCCGGGCCCTGACGAACGACGAGGTGGTCGAGTTCGTGAACAATCTTCGTCGGACCGACCATTTCAGCAACGTTCGGCTGGCCGAAACACGTTCGGTCACAGAGGCCAAGGTGAACCTCTACCTATTCAAGGTGAACCTGACCGTGAAGGGATGAGGTGGAGTTACCCAAGGCCAATCTTGACTTTCTTCGGACCGTGCCGGGCGCACAGAAGGTGGCGCTTCTGGGGATTATTGTGGCCGGCATCGGAGTTGGATTTTATTCCTATGTCGTGCTCCCCAAGTTCGATGCGGTTGCGCGGTTAGACGCGGAATTGAACAAGCTTGATTCGGAGACTCAGACCACCCGCATCAAGGTGAAGCATCTGGATGAATTGGTGGCTGCCAATAAACAGCTCGAGGCGGCGCTTGAGAAAAAGAAAGAGCGGCTTCCGCCGGAAGAAGAGGCCGCCTCGCTGCTCAAGCAGCTGTCCGATCTGGGGGTCCGGATCGGCCTGGACATCAAGCTCTGGAGGCCTGGCACGCCGACGCTGGATCCGTCGAAGCTCTTTGTCAGGCTGCCGGTCAGCGTGGAAGTGGCGGGCGGATACCATACGGCTGCGCTGTTCTTTGACCGCATCAACAAGCTGCCTCGAATCATTAACGTCTCGAACTTGATGATGGGGTCGCCGAAGATCGAACAGGATCACATCATCATCCAGACGGTGTTCGAATTGTCGGCGTTTGCGGCGCCGCCGGAACCCAAGGCGCCAGAGGCCACAGGGCCTGCGGCGGCAAAATAGAATTACCGCCGTTGCGGAGCAGGTGGGGTAGGGGGAGGAGGCTGGTTGTGCGGGCATGGATTGCCATAAGCGCTGTTGCCGCGCTTATGGGCATCTACCGCGGGGATGGGCACGCTGTCCCCACGGCATCCGGGCAGAGTCGACAGCCCGACACGGTAGCCGTGCAAGCTGTCGAGGGCCCGCCGGCTCCTGAGCCACAGGCCCAGACGGCCAATACCGCGCCTGCCTCCTACGATCCATCCGGGAGGCGCGACCCGTTTAGGCCGATCGGCTCGGAGCGGCCTCCGGGAGTGGAGAATCTCGATCTGCCGCCGCTCCAACGAGTGAGCCTCACGGAGATCAATGTGATCGGGATCATCTGGGGAGGGTTTGGCTACAGTGCGATGGTCCAGACTCCCGATGGGAAGGGGTATACGGTCAGGCGGGGCACGCGCATCGGGCCGAACAGCGGCATGGTGAGCGCGATCACGGAAAATGCGCTCATTGTGCAGGAGCAATTCTCGGACGTGTATGGAAAGAAGCAGATACGGGAATACGTGAAGCACCTGCACGAGAAGGAAGGCGCTCAATGAGCTTGCCCCGAGCAGGCAGACCCATCGCCGCGGTCTTGATGGCCCTGGGCCTCCTGTCCTGCGTCCATGATCCCTTATCCTCGGAGCCCGGGAGCGATGGATCGATCCAGCCGGCCAAGCCTCTGGAAACGATTCGGGTCGTTGAGCAGACCGACCGGATCCGCGTCGAGGTCGAGGGAGGCCAGGAGATCGGAAGAGC
>SCVQ01000510.1 GCA_004296865.1 Nitrospirota bacterium | reverse complement strand
CGATGAGCAAGATATCGATAAAACACTCGATGAGAAAAGCGTGCGGCAGTCTCCTGAATTCCTGAGCGTTATCTATGGTCTCCAAAGCACGATCGAGGCGACACAGGAGGGGACCACCAACATCATTAAGATCACGGCGACCGTCGATGATCCCAAGAAGGCCGAGCGATATGCGACACTGACCGCCGAGGCCTATCGAGAAGAAAACATCTACAACCGGAATCGGCAAGTGATTGAGGCCAGGCGATTTGTGGAGGGGCAACTCCAGGCAATGGAAGCCCATCTTCGCGAGGCCGAGCAGTCGCTGACGTCCTTTAAGGAACAAGAGGGGCAGGTTTTCGTCACGGAAGAAGCCAGGCAGGCACTCGCACAATACCAGCAGTTGGAGGCGCAGCAGGAGCAGTTGCTCCGGGTCAAAAAAGAAGTGGCCAGTCAGTTGGAGTCGCTGAAAAAGGGCGGAGAGATTGGAACGACTTCCAACCGGGTCTACTCCGATGAGGTCGAGGCGCTGATCAGCAGGTTGAACACGCGGATGGTGGATCTGACGCAGGAGCGCAATAATTTATTGATCAACTATACGCCAGAACATGCCCTGGTCAAGGAGTTGGACCGCAAGATCAAGAACGTCAAGGAGGAAATGATCCGGGAACTCGAGGGCAAGCTCGGCACGTTCTCGGGGCGGGAACGTGCGATCCAGGAGTCCATCGGTCGGTATAAGGATCGTTACCTGGGTCTCCCGCAGGCGGCGATCCAGTTGTCGAGGCTGGAACGGGAGGTCATGGTCAACAGCAATTTGTACGCCACGCTGAAGGCCAAGCATCAGGAGTTCATGATCAAGGGGGCGGAGCGGATCGAAGAGGTCTCGATCATCGAGCCGGCGGTCGAGCCGACAAGGCCGATCAATGCGCCCAACCTTCCCCTGAATGCCTTTCTGGGGTTGTTGATGGGTGCCATGGTAGGCCTCGTGGCGGCGTTTCTGAAAGAATCCTTCGATACGTCCATCGGGACGATCGAGGAGGTCGAGTCGTATCTCAAGGTGCCAGTGCTGGGCGTGATCCCCCGCGTCGATCGGAAGGAGACCGAACGGGCAATCCAACAGGGGTTCAAGGAAAAACTGGCGCTCGAGACGATGGATATGTATTGCCACCTCGTCAGTCTGTTCGATCCGCAATCCCCCTTGGCGGAAGGGTATCGGTCGTTGCGCACCAACATCCAGTTTACTGGCCTGGCGCAAGGGCAGCGGGTCCTGGCGTTCGTCAGCGCCGGCGCACAGGAAGGAAAGACCACCAGTGCGGTCAATCTGGCCATTGCGCTGGCGCAGGACGGGAAGCGTGTGTTGCTGGTGGACGCAGATCTGCGAAAGCCCATCATCCACGAACGACTGGGACT
>SCVQ01000509.1 GCA_004296865.1 Nitrospirota bacterium | reverse complement strand
AGGGAAGCGGTGAGATCGAAATCGTCGAAGTGGCCACCCTGGACGGGCGCGGGCAGGAACGCGCAGTGTTTAGGATGAAAGATGAGATTGTCGTGCGCATCAGGTACCGCGTGAAGGGTCCGTTCCGCGACCCAGGGTTCGGTGTGAATATCTGCTCGCAGGACAATGTGTTTATCCACGGGACCAACACGTTCATGCATGAACAGACTCTCACCCTCGAAGAGGGCGAGGGAACGATTCGCTTGCGCTATTCCCGGGTGCCTCTCTTGACCGGCACCTATTGGTTGACGGTCGGGGTGACGTCGGGGAATGACTGGTCCGTTCCGTACGATCTGTGGGAGCGCGCGCAGAAGTTCGAAGTGGTCACCGCATTGCCGGATGGAGGAATTATGTGTCTGGATCATCAGTGGGTTGGCGATGTTTCAGCATGAGGAACGGCTTCATCCGGATCGGTACCATGCGGAGCATTACTCTACGTTTGCCAATTATCTGGGACGGTACGCCTTTGCAGGCAGATTCGTCGGTCCCCACGCGACTGTGCTGGATGTAGGCTGTGGGTGTGGGTACGGCTCGGCATACTTGACTGATGCGCCGGGTCGCACTGTGCTGGGCGTTGATCGATCTGTTGAAGGAGCCGGCTATGCCAGGAAACGCTATAACTCCCGTCGGCTTGAGTTCATCACCGCCGATGCTACGGCGTTGCCAGTCACGACAGGCAGCCTTGACGCAGTTGTGGCATTGGAAATGATCGAGCATGTCGCTGATGCCGATGCCGTAGTGCGAGAAGTCTGGCGTGTGCTCAAGCCCCAAGGCGTCTTTGTCGTTTCGACGCCGAACCGGCTCATCACTGGTTCGGGCACAAAGCCGGCGAACCCGTTCCATGTTCGGGAATACTTCCCTGAAGAGTTTCGGACCTTGCTGGAGCAGGTGTTTGCCCAGACTTCCCTCTATGGCGAAGCCTTGACGCCCGCCTTCTTGGTCCATCAGGAGAACATGGCGAAGATCTGGCGCAATCTTTCTAGTTTACATGAGCAGGTGCATGCGCTTCGCTCTCGGCTGGAGATGGACGAGCGGTTCACAGGCCTCTCGCTGCTCCGAAAGCTCAAACGCCTGCTGTGGAGGAGGCGTGAGAACCCACAGGCTTCTCCGTTTACCCAGGAGTTCAGTCATGGCCGCTACATTGAGAACAGCATGGGAGACTGGGAAGTGACTCCCTATCAAATCGAATCATCGCCGGTCATGATCGCTGTGTGCCGAAAGTGACGTCAGGGTGTGTTGAGTGACATCGCGTGGGCTACCTCACCGAAATGTTGTCGGTGCAATCGGGTCGAACCCTATGCGGATATTGGTGATCCAGACAGGCTCCTTTGAGCACGCTGTAACTGCGAGGAATGTTGTGTTGTCGCGGTATCCCGATGCTGACGTGGTTGGTCTGATCCATGAGCCGGACCTCCAGCGCGCCCGCAGGGCGCTTGTCTTTTCGGAGGTGTACCGAATGCCTTCCCAATGCGGGCTTCTGGCGGCTCCGGCGCCGTGGAGCGCTGGGGTGGATCTTTGCGTGATCCCCTTCGAGGATCGGCTTGGCGTTCGCTACTGGACCTTCCGTCGTGTGCCCATCGTGCATGGGATTGTGCGCATCGCCTCTTACAACAACTGTGGCCGGTTCCGAGAATGGAGCCGTAGCCTGTGGATGCTGAACAGCCTAGTTGCGTGTGTAGGCGTCCGCACTTTGCAGGCGCTGGTCCAGCGCCTGTGGAGTCTGAGTAGGCGCTGGGGAGATGTGTTGGGACTCTTTGCCTTGGGGGGGGGCGCGCTTGCGATCAAGGGGCTCAGGGCGATGGGCATGTCGCTGTTTCGTGCCAACTTGGATGAAGCTCGGCCGGCTGTGAAGCAGCGCCTGGTCCTGTTTATCCCGAGCCTGGGGCTCGGAGGAGCCCAACGGCAGCTGGCCTCCTATCTCAAGCATCTCGATCGAAACCGGTGGGTCCCTGAGGTGGTCACTTTGACCACGCCGGACCGGTTTTTTGAGCCGATGATCCGGTCGTTGGACGTGCCGATCACGCACCTGGACCCCTATCGTCGTTTCGAAAAGATCGGGGTGGTCTGGCAGCTCGTCGGATATCTCCGCGCGCAGCCTTGTCATGTCTTGCATGCCTGGCTGCATTATGCGGCGGCCTTGGGGGCGATTGCCGGATCGATCGCCGGCACTCCCGTCATCGTCGGCTCTCTGCGCAGCGAGCGGCCGGGCCGGTTTCCCTGGTTCTATCCACGATGGCAGCGTGCCCTTGATGTGTTGACCGCGCCGCTCCAAACGTATCTGATTGCCAACTCGAACGCGGTCCTCGATGAGCATCGGCGATGGGCCTTCGCTCCGGCCGGCAAGTGTCGGAGGGTCTATAACGGAATTGAAGCGGAGGGGGCTTGGTTTCAGGATGCTGCGCAACAGGCCAGGCTCAAGGCCGAAATGGGCTTGCCGGTCGGGGCTTCCGCTATCGGCATCGTGGGCCGTCTGTCTCGGGAGAAGGACCATGAGACGTTTCTCCGAGCCGCACAGGCTATCAGCCGGTCAAGGCCTGATGTGCGTTTTCTCATCGTGGGGGACGGGCCGATGCGTGGGGAGATCGAAACGGGTATTACGAGGCTCGGCCTTTCCGGACTGGTCCAAATCTTGGGCGAACGTCGGGATGCTTTGGCCGTGATCGGGGTCCTCGATGTGCTCGTGCTCACCTCAGTCAGCGAGGGTTTGCCGAATGTGCTGTTGGAAGCAGCGGTCCTGGGAACAGCGGTCGTAACCACGGCGGCCGGAGGGGCGGCCGAAGCGGTGGTGGACGGAGAGACCGGCTTCGTAACGCCTTGCGGGGATGCGGAGGCTGTGGCGCAAGGCGTCCTGACTTTCCTGCGCGACCAGGGGTTGAGAAAACGGGTGACGGCGGCCGCCTCGGAGCGCGCCAGGGCCTGTTTTTCGGCGGACCTGGCCGCAGCGCAGATTGCGGCTTGTTATGAGGCCGTACCGTTGCCCGTGGAACAGGAGCGCGTGGTCGCATGAAAGAGTCCCTGCTTCAGTACCTGGTCTGTCCGACCTGTCGAGAATCTCTTGCCATGACCGTCGCCCAGCGCGATGAGCAGGAGATTGAAGAGGGACGCTTGCAGTGCGGGCACTGCAAGCGGAGCTATCCGATCCTCAAGGGGATTCCCAGGTTCGTCGAGACCGACGCCTATGTCGGGAGTTTTTCTTTCCAATGGAACGTGCACCGGAAGACCCAGGTGGACTCCCTCTCGGGCCATGCCGAATCGCACAAGACGTTTGAGACCAAGACCGGATTTACAGGTTCCGACCTCGCCGGCAAGTTGACCCTGGATGTGGGATGCGGGACGGGTCGGTTCATGGAGGTGGCAGCCGACGCAGGCGCGGAAGTGATTGGACTGGACCTTTCCTACGCCGTAGACGCGGCCTATGCAAATATGGGGAGACGACGGGGGATCCACATCATCCAGGCCGACGTGTTCAAGCCGCCATTTCGTCCTGCGACTTTTGATGCAATCTACAGCATCGGTGTCTTGCATCACACGCCCAGCACCAGAGAGGCTTTTCTGGCTTTGACGCCCTTGTTGAAACCGAACGGGGTCATTGCGATTTGGGTCTACGTCTGGGCCGGGGAATATTCCAAACGTCTGGATCGGGTGCGGAAGCTGACGGTGGGGCTGCCGGAGCGGCTGTTGTATGGGCTCTGTTGGGTCGTCGTGCCTATGTTGCACTTTTTGGCGAAGGTGCCGCTGCTCGGTCGGGCGGCGTACCATGTTCCGACGAGTAATCAGGGACGGGGCTTGGCCTGGGACGTCATGGACACCTTCGATGTCTATGCGCCCCGCTATCAGTGGAAACACGAGGAGCCGGAAGTCATGGGCTGGTTCAAGGAGGCCATGCTGGAATCTGTGTCGGCCTTGAGTTTCCCCGTGTCGGTCCGGGGACGTAAGCCAGCAGCGTGATGGGAATCGGACGGCAGACCGGGACCTATTCGTGAGGGAATTGTAACGATGTGCGGGATTGCGGGACGAGTCACGGCGGATCGGAGGCCTGTGGATGCGCGGGTGATCGCGGCCATGGGGGCGAGTCTTCGCCACCGGGGGCCTGACGATCAGGGCCTCTACGTCAAGGGGCACGTGGGCCTGGCGCATCAGCGGCTCAGCATCCTGGATCTGAGCCGGGCCGGACAGCAGCCCATGGCGAACGAGGCCGGAACGATCCGGATCGTCTTCAACGGCGAGATCTACAACTATGAGGAGCTGCGGGCCAGTCTCCGTTCATCCAGAACCTTCCGTTCCAGGACCGATACGGAAGTGTTGTTGGCTTTGTACGAAGACCACGGGGTGGCTTGTCTGCCGATGCTCCGAGGCATGTTCGCCCTTGCGATCTGGGACGAGCCGAACCAGCGGCTCGTGCTGGCCCGCGATCGCCTGGGCAAGAAGCCGCTGTTCTATTCCCTCGCGGATGACGGCCTGTGTTTTGCCTCCGAACTGAAAGCTTTATTGGTGGAGAAGCCTGTTCCCGCCGTCGATCCTGTCGCCATCCACCACTACCTCACGTTTCAATACATCCCCACCCCCCTCACGATTTTCAAAACCATCCGGAAGCTTCCCCCCGCTCACGTCCTGGTTTATGAGCAGGGCAAGGTTTCGGAGAGCGCCTATTGGTCGCTCGACTATGACGCCAAGCGCAAGGGCATGGCCGAGCCTGCGATCAAGGAAGAGTTTCTCTCCCTGCTGACCGAGTCGGTGCGGCTGCGCCTGGCTAGCGATGTGCCGTTGGGCGCGTTTTTGAGCGGGGGAGTGGATTCCAGCAGCGTGGTGGCGATCATGAGCCGGCTGATGTCGCAGCCGGTCAAGACCTTCTCGATCGGTTTCAAGGATGCCGCCTTCAACGAATTGCCTTATGCCAGGGAGGTGGCGGCTCGTTTCGGGACGGATCACCATGAGTTCATCATCGAGCCTTCCGCCATGGAAATCCTGCCGACGCTTGTGAAGGTCTATGACGAGCCCTATGCGGACTCCTCGGCGATTCCGACGTACTATGTCTCGCAACTCAGCCGGCAGTTCGTAACCGTGGCGCTGAACGGAGATGGAGGCGATGAGTTACTGGCTGGCTATCCCCGTTACAGTTTCTCTCCATGGGAGGGACAGGCGACGAGGTGGCTGTCCGGCACAATGGGCGACTGTCTCCAGTCGTTTCTGCCGTCCGGTCATGGCACAGGATCGCACTCGAGACTATCCCGGAAGCTGGAATTGCTTCTGGCTCCGTTCAGCCGGACTTACCTGGAGCGTATCCGGTATTTCTCTCAGGACGAAAAAACCCGGTTGTATCAGCCGGATTTCGCCGCCCTTGTCTCCGGCCAGGATTCCTATGACCTCCTGACGTCCTGGTTTGACGAAGCCAAGGCGACGGAGTTACTCGATCAGTTGCTTGCAGTGGATACGCGCAGCTACCTGCCGGACGATCTATTGGTAAAAGTGGATCGGGCGACCATGGCTCATGGCCTCGAAGCCCGCTCGCCCTTCTTGGATCATAAGCTGATGGAGCTTTCGGCTTCGCTCCCGGTCGAGATGAAGGTCCGTAATGGCCAAGGCAAGTATCTGTTGAAAGAAGCGATGCGAGGAGTTTTGCCCGATCGCATTCTGGACCGTCCGAAAATGGGTTTCGGGGTGCCGATCGACCGGTGGTTCCGCGAGGACTGCCGGGAGTTTGTCCGGGATACTCTGTTGTCCTCCCAAGCCGTCGGTCGGGGCTATTTTCGTCCTGGTGTGGTCAGAGAGTTGTTGGATCGTCATCAGCGAGCCGGCGAGAACCATGCCTATCGGCTCTACGCCCTTCTGATGTTGGAACTGTGGCACAGAGATTATGTGGATGATCGCCAGCCATGCCAGTTGGAATTGACACAAGTACGCTGAGCCTGCGGTGTCCGCGCTGCAAGGCCGACTTGCGAAAGGGTCAGACCGGGTATGACTGTGCCGGTTGCGGAGAGGCGTATCCCGTCCGAGGAGACGTTGTGCGGATGGTGCCCTCGTTGACTCGAGTTGAGGAGCAGACCAGGCAGGCCTTCGACTTCGAGCATCGCCGATATCGGAGCGCCGCGTATCTGCGGATTTCGCCCGATCTCATCCAAGCCTGGCTGGCCGATGTGCAATTGCCGCGGGACCATTTCAAGGGCAAAACCGTTTTGGATGTGGGCTGTGGGTCCGGTCGCTGGACCTATGCGATGGCATCCTTGGGCGCCAAGGTCGTCGCCGTGGATGTCAGCGATGCGGCGGTCGAGATCACCAGGGCCGTGACGAGCGGCCTTGGCGAAGTCACCGTGATCCAGGCGAGTGTGTTTCAGCTGCCGTTTCGGCCGGAGCAGTTCGACTTCGTGGTGAGCTGGGGCGTACTCCACCATACGTGCCATACGGAGACCGCCTTTCGAGCGATCGCGCCTCTTGTGCGGCCCGGGGGCTGGCTGCATGTCATGGTCTATGAGCGGCGGAATCCGATCAAGGTGTGGGGCACGGAAATGTTGCGCAAGGTCATGAGGCGGCTTTCCCCGGAAAGACGGTATCGCTGGTGCGGCCGATTGGTGATCGGCAACCGGCTGGTGTTCCAACTCGTCCGCGGGTTCATCGCTTGCGTGCCGTCCGGTGATCTCACCGCAACGTTGGACGCCGAGACGGCTCAGTTCGGACTCTACGATTGGTATTCGCCTCGCTACAACCATTTGCATCGCGTGGCGGAAGTCTGCGGCTGGTTCCGGAACGCCGGCTTTGAAGACCTCTGCGTGACCTCGCCGATCAAATACCGACGTCGGTTGGACGTGTTCCGGTTCGGTCAATGCGGGGGGGCGATCAGCCTTCGCGGCAAGCGCCGTGCAGGCGGAGCGAGCGAGGGTTCTGCGGGTATCGAGGAGAGGAGGCTTGCCGATGTCGTCGGCGCCGCTGTGTAAGTCGGAACCGGCCAGTCCGGAGATTGCGTCGGGATGTCCTAGCGGAAGAGACTCTCTTGGGACAGGGCTCGAAGGGCTGAGTGTCGGTGGGGCTCCCCTCAAGGTCTGCTTCATCTCGCCGCTCGGCTTTGGACTCTATCGGCCGGACAGTCGCCTGCCTTTCGGCGGGGCCGAAGTGCAGTTCTTTCTCTTGGCCAAGGCCCTCTCGGCCGATGAGCGGTTTCTGATTTCCGTGCTGACGACAGTGGCCGAGGCTCCGGCAATCGAGCCGCAGGGTTGCCTGACGCTCGTCGCGAGGCAAGGGAAAAGCCGTGTTTCAGGCCATCCAGGACAATGGCTCGACGCCTTCATGGACATGTGGCGTCAATTGCGGGTGATTGACGCCGATGTCTACCTGCATGCTGGGGCCGGGGCGGAAGTCGGGGCCTATGCGGTGATCTGTCGGTTGTTGGGGAGGCGGTTTATCTACGTCGTGGCATCAAAGGCCGACTTGTGCGAGGTGTCGGATC
>SCVQ01000508.1 GCA_004296865.1 Nitrospirota bacterium | reverse complement strand
GTGGGATAATTGGTTTTGTAAAAGGCGACCGAACTGGTGAGTTCATCGATCCAATTTGTTTGCGCGAGCGCAACCTGTCCTGCCAGCAGGATGATCGCGCAACTCGCAACCACGATCATGATGCGTGTTGCTCGCATGGGAGCCTCCTTTCTTCATTCAATCGAATACCCTCGGGGCCGGTCTGCCCTAGAACGCCAAGGTCTGATAGCCTTCCCCGCAGGCGTAATGGTTGATCGCATCCTTCGAAGGTCCGCAGAGCGGTCGATACCCTGGATGGTTTTCTTCTGGGGTACTCGTCTCCGGCACCCTCATCGGCTTTTCCATCTCCTTACCCAGCTCACCTGTCGTTGGCTCCCCGCGCTGCTCCAACGTCCCAGGCCTTGTCAGGCCTTTGCCGGACTCCATCTGTGGACCAATCATCTCGTCCACCGGCTGATCCACCGCGAGCACGGCCGGGACGGCCATGAGCACCATCGCCGCAAGCCCCGCGAGTGCCAGCGCACCAAGTATGAAAAGACGTCCGCTCATTGCCCCACCTCCTTGTTGAGGATTCACGGCCTGCCGAACGGGCTGTGCCCGACCCCACTGCGAACGCCACCATCGTATCGAGAGGACGGAACGAAGCCTATTGCCCAAAGGATGGATTTTGTCTACACCGTTCGGATGATGTGACTTACTTCGTATTGAGATAGGTCAGGATCGCTTCGACCCGTCCGGTAACGCCGAGCTTGCGATAGATGTGATGGAGGTGGGTTTTCACGGTGTCTGCCGACACGCAGAGCCGATCGGCGATATCCTTGTTCCCCCGACCAGCTGCGGCACAGGCCAGGATTTCATGTTCCCGTTCGGTCAGATCGGCCACACGCCCGGCACAGTCTCCAGCCCGGCCAAGGGGCGCCCCGGCGAGGCGTGCCACGCGATCTGCAAGGTAGGGCGACGCGACCGATTCGCCGCGGTAGGTGCCACGAATGATATGCAGAAATTCCTTGTGGTCGGCATCTTTCAGGATGTAGCCGCAGGCCCCGGCTTGCACCGCAGCCACGATCCGCATGTCGTCGTCATGGACCGAGAGCATCAGCACCTTGACGGCCGGCAGCCGTTCTCGGATCAACCGGGTGGCCGCCACGCCATCGAGCTTCGGCATATCCACGTCCATCAAGACGATATCGGGCTTCACCTTCGTGACAACGCCGACCGCCTCCTGCCCGTCGGTGGCTTCCCCGACCACCGCTAGATCAGGTTCCCGTTCGAGCAGGAGCCGGAGGCTCTGACGGAAGAGTCGCTGATCTTCGACTATCACGAGTTTGATCGGCATGACCGGTTGGCTCCCACGGCAGCATCACGGAGAAGACCGCCCCGCCGGCCGGGCGGTTGGCGGCCCAGATATGACCACGGTGCGCTTCCACGACAAGGCGGCAGTAATGGAGCCCGAGGCCGCGGCCGATCCGCAGATCGTGACCGTCCTTTTTTCGAAAAAACATCTCGAAGAGATGCGGCAGGTCTTCAGGAGCAACCCCGGGCCCCTCATCTTCGACTTGGACCAGCAGAACCGGTTCATCGACGGCACAGGCCGCATCCAGGGTTCCCGCCTGCTCCAACCCGGCGGAAATCGTGATCCGACTATCCGGAGAGGAATACTTCAACGCGTTATGCACGAGATTGACCCAGACCCGCTGCAACCGACGCCGGTCCGCGGCAAGGATGATCTCGTCTTCCGGCAGTTCCAACCGGATGGTGATGCCTTTCGCTTCGGCCTCCGACCCGAACAGATGCACGACATCTTGCAACAGCCTCCTCACTGAGAAGGGCGAGGACACGAGAGGCAGCCCAGAGTAACTTTCCTGATAGACATCCAGCATATCGTTGATCATGCCGAGCAACAATTCAGTCGTGAGTTGCAGGTCGCCGAACAACCGGCTCACCGGTTCTGCCTGAAGCTCCTGATGGTGATGCAGCACTTCCAGCGTTTTCTTGATCCCAGCCAACGGATTCCGGATGTCGTGTGCGAACATCGATGCAAACTGGCTGAGCGAGGCCAGTCGCTCCGATCGGAGGAGTTGCTGTTCGAGAAGCTTTTTGTCGGTGATATCGTTGAGTTGGAGCAGGACATCCGATTTGATCCCGGCCTTCTCGACGGGCACCATATCCAACTCAATGGTCAGTGTGCCGCCGGCTGTGGTCGGAACGTGCAGGTCGACCGCGGTCTCTTCCTTCCCGGTCGCCAACACCTGCCGGAGCAGCTCCTCAAAACGCGGCCGGTCCCGGTCCAGAAACAAGTCGACAGCCGTCATGCCGACCAGCTCCTCCGCCCGTCGCCCCAGCTTCAGTTCAGCGCGCCAGTTCACATCCAGCACGGTCCCGCCCGCATTCACAATCAGCTTCGCATCCACGGCATGGTTCCAGAGCGTCCGGTAATGCTCCTCCGAACTCCTCAGCTCCCTGTTGGCCGCCTCCAGTTCAGTGACGTAGCGTTGGGTTTGCCGCGAAGCGGCCGCCAGTTGCTCGCCGAGATTGTGAAAGCTGGACGCCAGCGTCTCGATCTCGATGATGGCGATTTTCGGCGGCGGTCCGTCCACTTTGAGCGGCACGGTTGGTTGGCCCTCGCCCAGCATCCGCACTTTTTCGACCAGCGTTTCGATCGGCCGGACGATCCGGCGAGCCAGCCTCCAGCCAAACAGGGCAATGAATCCGAAGGTCCCGATCCAAAACCCTGCCAGCTTCCACATCAGAACCCGAGCCGGCTCGTAGGTCTCCTTCGGATCTTGGCGGAGAAGAATCTGCCAGACATGTTCCTGCACGATCGGGCTCGGCAACACAACCGGGGCAATTCCAACAATGTTCCCATGAGCCCCGTGAGTGTCGTCCTGAACTTCGGCCCAGATGGCTTCTGAGAGCACTGAAGGGATGGAGTGCAGTCCGCCGGAAAAGGCATCTGTCTTTGTGTGAAGGCCCGGCGGAAGGACCGGACAGATCAACACCCGGCCGTCATCACCCAACACCATCACGTGCCCCGTGTGTCCGATGCGGGTCCGCAGGATCGAGGCAAACAATTGGCCGGTCCCGATTGCAACCTTCAGCGCACCACGCACGGTCCCGTCGTCGCTCCTGATCGGAACCGCCACCTCCCAGGAGCCCCCGGTTTGCTCGTCCACGCGCAGATCGCCGCCCCAGGATCGGCCCTGTCCGAACACGACCGGCCACCAGGGCTGCTGCGCGTAATGCACGCGGGTGATTTCGCTGGTGACACCGCCAATCAGGTTACCGCGACGATCCACGATGGCCAGAGAGCGGAAATACTCATGCTGCGCTTCGCGCCACCGCTGCAGTTCCGGCTTGCCCAGATTAAGCTGCACGCCCTCATGCACCGCTTCGCGTACTTCGGAGAGGGCGGCCAACCGCTCGACCCATTCGACCTCCTTGGCAAGAGCCAAGGCGACCTTGTCGGCGCTTTGCCGAGCCAATTCCTGGAAATAGATACCGGTGGTGGTGCGGCGGGTCTGCTTGGCGTGCCAGTAGGCGTAACCAAGGCCGAGGGTGCCCGAGAGCAGACCGATCAAGAGAACCGCCAGGGTGACCGCGCGCTGGAGTCTGATCCGCCTTGCCACGGGAAGCAGGCGATGCTCACGCCGCATGTTTGGTCCCGGAACCTAGGATCCTCTCTGGACCGGCCTCGGGAGTCGCGGTCGGCGTGGAGAGTCGCCGCCTTTCAGCATTGCTTTCGGTCGTCATACTGAAGGCCAAGAGCCAGACCAGTGCGATCATAGTCGCGAGTCCAATGAGTGCAACCATTGTGTTTCCTCCTACTCAGACGATGCCGTCCCCGGAAACACGGAGGGCCGAGGCGGGCCCTTTCCGCAATTCATAACCACACCCCCGCCGATGCAGAATGATGGCCCCGGTGGCGCAAGACGTCCACGGCATGGGCCACCTCGTTCCGCGCACTCCCGGAAGCGCTGCCGGATGCACCGTACCTCCGGGCGCGGGACGATCGGCTAAGCAGCGTGTTTCTTGCTGTTGGTTTTCTCGCCGTTTCCGACCGGCGAGCCGGTTGCACCTTCTCCGGGTCTCTTTGCCCTGGAGTACAGTATCTCCATGGAGACGAAAAAGACCACGAGCAGCACGACCAGGCTCGTCACGATTCCCCAGTATCCCCAGGACATGGACGACCTCCCCTTGCCCTTGACGGGCGCTGCCGTTTCTCCCTTTTCCCAAGAGCCTTAGCGCCGGCTACGCCGTTTTCCGATAGACCGTCTCGGCCGATTCGGCCTGACCTTCCCCTTCACCCATCGCCTCCATCCCAATCTCATGCTCCCGCCGGATGCTCGGCATCGACAGGCCGGCGAAGAAGAGCCCGATCAGCATCGCGGACGCGGCCAGGAGAAGCCCGACGGGGACCTCGGGCCACGACCGCGGCTCCGTAAACGCAATCGGCTTTCCCCCGCCTGAGAGATCGGCGGCGGCCAGGCGCGCAAACCGATCGGCGAGCTGTTCGGTATGGATGGAGGCCAGGGCCGTCGCTGCCAACTGTTCTTGCGCGCCGGCCATCGCCTCACCGTACACCTGCTGCACCTGAGTGACGCGGACGATGGCATCCCCCAACCGATGCTGAGCCTGCCCCACGATCTGCGCATGCCCCTGGCTCGCGATCACGATCTCCCATCCCAGCAGCGTCTGACGGTTGCTCAGGAAGTCATCTTCCATCCGATTCGCGCCCAACTCGGCCATCCTGATCATCCGACGGTTATACGGGGCGGTCAGTTGCGTCGGTGACAAGACACCCATCCGGACGCCCCTCGCCGTGAAGCCTACGATCCGGCGGCCCAATACGAACTGGATCCTGGCCGCATGGTCGGCCTCGACCGAGGCGGCATGGGTTCCGATGCGCTCAAGGTACCCGAAGGGGGCGTTCTCCAGTTGAAGACTGGCCAGGGCAGCCCGGCCGAACTCCGCAGCGGCCTGAGCGGTTTTGCTGGACACCGCTCGTTCCAGCAGATAGTCATCGACAATGGCCTGGCCGAGAGCCGGCTGCACCCACTTCATCGCGTCCAATACATTCGGAGCCAGGCTCGTTGTCCGTCCGAAGGAAGC
>SCVQ01000507.1 GCA_004296865.1 Nitrospirota bacterium | reverse complement strand
CCGATCACGGTGTTGAGACCCGATGTGGATCTCCGCCTCTTGACGACCAGGGAAGACAAACTGGCGCGGTTCCAGCAGGCCGGCATTCAAGAGGTTCTGTTCTTGGCCTTTGACCACGCATTGGCATCCCTCACCCCCGAGGAATTTGTCGCGCGGATTCTGAGAGACGGACTCGCGGTCCGCGAGGTGTTCGTGGGGGAGCATTTTGCGTTTGGGAAGGGGCGGGTCGGTCGGATGCCGGATCTCAAGCGGCTGGGCGCAGAGGCGGGGTTTCTCGTCCATGCCGTGCCGCCCGTCCGGGTGGATGGAGAGGTGGTGAGTTCGAGCCGGATCCGCCTGTTGGTGCAGGCCGGCGATGTGCGGGGCGCCGCACGTTGCCTGGGACGGTGGTATGAGTTGAGCGGGTCCGTGGTGCCGGGCGCGCAACGGGGGCAGGGGTTGGGGTGGCCGACGGCCAACCTCCGTCTTCCGCCCGGCCGGGTCATTCCAGCGGATGGGGTCTACGCCACCACGACGGTCTGGCAGAACCGGTCCTTCGATTCGGTCGCCTATATCGGCACGCGCCCGACGTTTGGCCCGGGAGAACGCCTGCTCGAAGTCTATTTGTTGGACCAGCAGGTGGATCTCTACGGCCAGGCGATCAGCGTGCAGTTTGTGGAGCGATTGCGAGGCGACCTGGTGTTTGAGACGGCGGACGCGCTGTCGGCCCGTATTGATCTGGACGTCACCCTGGCGCGGGCGGCGTTGAAAGCCGCATCATCGGTTGCGGAAGCCTAGGAGCAGAAGGTCGGTGTATACGTGAGTCGTCCTGTCGCAGTCCACCCCACGACCCCCACGCTGTTCGCGCGGCGCATCGCCGCCGGGGCCCGAGCCGGCAAGCTGTTTGCCCCCGGGGATCGGCTCTTGGTGGCCTTGTCGGGAGGGCCCGATTCCGTGGCGCTGCTCTCCCTGCTGGTGGAGTTGGCCCCATCGTGGGACCTGAGGATCTCGGCGCTCCACGTCAACTACGGCCTTCGAGGGGAAGAATCCGATGAGGATGCCCGCTTTGCGGCGGCTCTCTGCGACCGCTTTGGCGTGCCCTTCCAATGCGAGCGGGTGTCGCTTGCGACGGGAGACGCGCAAGGTCGGCAACGGTCATCCCTGCAGGAGATCGCGCGTGAGGCCAGGTACGAGGTGCTGGTCCGTGCGGGCAGGAAACTGGGCGTCGATAAGATCGCCCTTGGTCATCAGGCGGATGACCAGGCCGAGACCCTGTTGATGTGGATGCTCCGCGGCGCCGGGACCGCCGGGCTGGCTGGGATTCCGCCGATCCGTGAATCGCTCTTCATCCGTCCCTTGTTGAAAGTGAGCCGGTCGGAGGTTCTGGACTATCTCAAGGAGCGGCGCGTGTCGTTCCGGTCCGATTCCAGCAACGACAAACCGCTCTATCTGCGGAACCGAGTCCGTCACGAACTGCTGCCCATGCTGAAACGATACAACCCGACGATCGTGGCGACTCTGTTGCGGCAGGCCGACATCCTGCGTGAGGACGATCTCTGCCTGGAGCAATGGGGCCGCGAACAGACGGCCAGCGTCGCTCGCAACGAGCGTGACGGGGTCGCGGTGGACCGTGCCGGTCTCCTGGCTCTGCCCGTGGCGCTCCAGCGGCGGGTGATCCGATCGGTGCTTCGGCAACTCAACGGGAACGAGAACGGTCCGACGTTCGGGGCTGTGGCCATGATTCTTGATCGGCTCATCCAGGGCCGGTCCGGTTCCGTTGTCACGGTAGAGGGAGTCCGTATCGAGCGGACCTATGACCGGCTTCGCTTTCAGCCCGTGGGCCAGTTCAATCCCTCACCGAGGACTGAGGCGATGGCGCAGGCTGCCTCGAAGGGGCTGGTGTTGGCCGTGCCGTCTGTCTTGCGCTGGCCCCTCACCGGTCAGTCGATCAGGGCCAGCCTGGCGATGGCTTCGACAGGCAGCGTCGCTCCTGCTCCGACCCCGTCACGGCAGGTCGCGGTCTTCGACGCGGACCGCGTGACGGGAGAACTAC
>SCVQ01000506.1 GCA_004296865.1 Nitrospirota bacterium | reverse complement strand
GAGGTACTTCCTCTCGAACTCGGCGGTGTCCAGCGGCTTCGGGTATAGCACGACAAGCTTGGCGCCCATGAGAATCTCCGCGGTCGAGGTTTAGGCGAAAGCGCAGGCCGTCCCTATCGACGGGCGCAATATAGACATAGCAGACGTGCTACAGTTTTGGTAGCAGATATCTTCAATGCCCCCGTGCTGGGCGGCGACTGAGTTTGTGCATATGGGGCAGCACGGGCTGCACTTGACCCTTGGGCTTTGCTGATTGCCTGTTCAACATATTGCAAGGTTATTGGGCGAAAAGATCATGACATCTCTTCAGCAGGCATGGGCGGCCCTAAAACCCAGACTGAAAATACTGGAACCGTTGCCGTTCTCGTCCGGCCACTGGTCTCTCCTCGAACGCCTGCGTAACAATTTCAACGATCGCGAAGCGCATACGCACTTGCCCATGCCCATCGCCCGCTTCCGCGAGGCTGCAAGCAAAGCGATTTATGAACACGCGAAGCAGTTCGACGATGTCACAACGGTAGCCGTCGATGACAGCTGGCGTGTCGAAAAATTCAGCGGCGGCGCGCCCGACACGATGGCGAACCATGCGCGCCTGTATAATGACGACGTCGATGAAATGATGGGCGTCCTCGTTCCGGCGGCGCGCTATCGCAAGGGGCATCATTCGTACGGCAAGTTCACGGCGCCCCAACCGCATGGCCTGCACAGCGACCATAGTGCGGAGGATCCTGCAGCCGCGGGCGAACCTATCTGCATCGCCAGGATCGAGACCCTGGGAACGCACTACCTCGCCGGTGATTACAGGGCATATGACCCCGAGACGCAGAGCATGCTCAAGGCATTGAGATACTGGATTGCCGTTCCTGAGGGCGAGCCGGAAAATGTCCTTGATGAGCTGTTGAAGCGGGAGACGTTAAAAACCATTCCGGTCAATCACGTCATGCTGATGGTTGCGGGGAACGGTTCGGAAAAGTCTCAAGTCACACAACATATCGCCGCCCGACCGCCCGACGGCGGATCACATTCGGCATTTTTTCAGAGGCAATACAAGCTCACGTAAAATATGTTCGTCGAGACTCGAGGAGGAGTCTCACGATGACCATCACGATCACCGCCTTTGAACGCTCACCCGATGGCGGCAAGGGACTGGCGCGTGACACACGCGTTCGCTGGGCGCTGGAGGAAGTGGGCCAACCCTACGAAGTCCGACTTGTTTCGTTCAAGGCGATGAAGGAACCCGCCCATCTGGCGCTTCATCCCTTCGGGCAGATCCCGACCTACGAAGAAGGCGACCTCGCCCTGTTCGAGACAGGAGCGATCGTGCTCCATATCGCGGAGCGCCATGCCGGGCTGCTGCCGGATAACCCGAATGCCCGGGCGCGCGCGATCACCTGGATGTTTGCCGCAGTCAACACGGTGGAGCCGCCGATCCTTGAACTCGCAAATGCCAAGATTCTGGAGGGCGACAAGCCCTGGACCAAGGAGCGCCTGCCTCTGGTCGAGGGGCGCGTCCGCGACCGGCTGAAGCAACTTTCCGCTCGCCTGGGCAGTGCCGACTGGCTCGATGGCGGGTTCAGCGCCGGCGACCTGATGATGGTGTCGGTGCTGCTCAGGCTGAGGCCATCGGGCATTCTGGACGAATACCCGAACCTCTCCGCCTATGTCGCCCGCGGCGAAGCACGCCCCGCCTACAAGCGCGCCTTCGAGGCGCAGTTGGCGGTGAACAGGCCGCCCGAAGGCCAGCCGGTACGCGAGTAGCCTCCTTCGTCATTCCACCTCTCCCCCGGTTCGGTGCCTTCACAGGCACCTGGGGAGAGGACGGGTGAGGGGCTACCCGCGAGGGTGGGAGCCACGGCTCACGACCGGCGTGGTTGGCGCTCCATTCATTAACTCGATGAACTTTTGATCCGCCAACAGGCCGCGTACCGCCCGAGCAAAGGCCTCCCGCCAAAGCTCACGACTTGGACTCGGCATGCTGCTCGCGATCTTCGCATAGCCCTTTTGGACGGAGGTGTAGACCACGGCGCGCTGAGTATTTGAGTAGACTTGCCACTCTACTGTCATGCTGGCCTCACCGGTACCCGTCGAGAAATTGCCGAAGCCAGCCATTGGGAAACAAACGTTCATCTTAGGCCGCGTAACCACACCGGCGATCCGGAAGTCGGCAGGGATGTCCTTCTTGTCGGTGAAAAGGTCACCGCTCCCGACAGTTTGGGCGACGCGATACCCGGCCCGAGCGAACTCCTCTTGGAAGGCGTTCTCGTACTCTTGATCGGTGGCGGCATATTGTCCTGATCGCGCATGCGCTTGGGCTTGGGGTACACAAGCCAACCCCGCCTGCAGGGTTACGGTACTGTCTCCCCGCTCACCGCGAACGATTGCGCGTTCGTACACAATCGCCTTAGTAGAGGCGAACGTCTCCGCCATCTTGGGATCGACTTCGGGCACACGTTCGATTTCCTGCATCGGCGCGCACGCACCAACGAACGCGGCTAGCGCCGCGACAACTCCCCAAATTTTCATGTCTCTCTTGCTCCCCTTGACGGTTGAGCCTCTCGCGACAGCGCAACTAGGTCAAGTGGGCAGTGACCGCATCCGTTTTGGGAAACAACTGATGGCTCGTAGCCAGTCTCCAGGGTGCAAGCCAACGGTGAAGCAAGCTGCTTTCGCAGACCAATGCGTGAAGCTCCTCGGCAATGGTAAGCAAGCTGCCGTGGCGGCAGGGTACAGTGAGAGAAGCGCTGCCGAGGTCGCATATGAAAACCTCAACAAGCCTCACGTGAATGCAGCGGTAGCGCGCCAGAGGCAGCGAGTGGCCGCGCGGCTGGAAATGAGCGCAGCACGGGTCTCGAATGAAATATCGGAAGTCAGCGCACGCGGCAGATGCTCGCGACTACGGCGCCGCCCTTCGTGGACAGGAGCTGTTGCGCAAATTCCTCGGCATGTTCGTCGACACGTCGCCGCATCCCGATGTCAAGGTGGAAGCGGGCTAGTGCTCTCCCCCTCACCTAAGGACGAAGTTTACTTCGCCCGACCTCTCCCCATGTGCCTGTGAAGGCACCGAGCCGGGGGAGAGGAACATGATGGTGAACACGGCGGATGGTCACGGAATGCCGTTGCGGCCGTGCTTCCGGAACGCCGGGCGCGCGCTGAGGCGCTCGTAGTAGGCGTCCACCGCCGGGAACGACGGCCGCTCGATCGGCGTCAGGAACCAGCGATTGACCGACAGGCCGATCGGGATGTCGGCCAGGGTGAAGCCGGCGCCGGCGACGAACGCCTTTGTCGCCGCCAGTCGCTCATCGAGAATGGCGAGCATCCGGGTCCATGCCTTGATCGAAGCTGCGATCTGGCGGGGATCGTCGAAGGTCGGATCCTTGCGCACCACGGCCATGAAGGCGTAGCGCCACGCCGAGTTGAACTCGGTCGCCTGCCAATCGATCCACCTTTCGACCTCGGCCCGTGCCCGCGGCTCGTGCGGCAGCAGCGACTCCGGGCCGTAACGGCCAGCGAGATAGCGCAGGATGGTGTTGGACTCCCACAGCACGAAATCGCCATCGACGATCACCGGCACCAGGCCGTTGGGATTGAGCGGCAGCTCCGGCCCCTGGTCCTGGCGCTCATACGGCAGGCCGATCTCCTCACAGG
>SCVQ01000505.1 GCA_004296865.1 Nitrospirota bacterium | reverse complement strand
GCTCTTCCGATCTGCTTATCTTATCCTCCCGAACAAAGGTGAGGATGGCGGGGATCAGGCTGAAGCTGAACAACCTCAGCGTAATGGTGCCGAAGACGATCAGTCCGCCGAACACCCTGACGGGCACGCTCTGCATGAGGAGCAGCACGGCGAAGCCCGCGGCGGTGGCAAGCGCGGTGTAGCGCACCGGACGGCCGACGGCCTGCATGGTCTCGATGATGGCCGTGCGCTTGTCCTTCTTCTCTCGGATACGAAAATAGAACTCGTTGAAGATGTGGATGCTGTCGGTGGCGATCGCCATCAGGAACACCGGCACCATCGAACTCATGATGTGGATCGGGAAGCCCAGGCCGATCCCCAAGCCCATGGTCCAGATGATCGCAACCATGGCCACCGCCATCATGGTTGCAGCCGGCGCCAGGTTGCGAAACATGGCGTAGATGACGATGAACATGATCATCCCGGCCATGGGCGAGAAGATACCCATCAGCTTGAACATTTCGGTGCCGAAAGTATCCCGTGCCACCGGGTCGCCGGCCACATAATACCGTTCTTCTCCCGGGTATCTGGCGATGATCTCGCGGATACGGTCGGCGACCTCCTTGCCGTTGGCGCCCTTTTCCAACGGTACGTAGATGGCGGTGGTCTTTTCGTCGCGGGAGATGATGCGGTCGACGAAGAGCGGGTTCTCGAACAGGCTCTTGCGTAGTGCCTGAATCGCCGCATCGCTCTGTGGAATATTCATCACCAGAGGAGCCACCTTGAGGTCTGGCCCCACGGCGGTCACGTTATCGATAGTGGTCAAGCTGGAGACGTCGCGCCCGGCCACGCCCTTGAGCGTCAAGATTTCGGCCGTGATGTCGCGCACCCTTTTCAGCGTGTCCTGGTTCAGCACGCTTTGGGGGTGAGTGATGCCGACGACAATGGTGTCCTCGTAAAGGGCGAAGGTCCGATCAACGTCGTCGTTCCACACCCGGACCTCGGAGGTGGGCGGCAGCATGTTCTTGGGGTTGGTGTCGGTCTGGACCTTCGGCAGTTGGGAAAGAAAGGCCAGCGTGATCAGCAGCGCGGCGCCGAGCACGAGCTTAGGGCGATCGAGGGAGAATTCGGTGAGGCCGCGCATTAGAACGTCAGAACACGGTCGGCCTCGGCGACGATGCGATAGAGGTCCTCCATGGTCGAGAGCGGACACATCTCGCTGCCTTCGCTCCCGCGCAGTTTGAAACAGGTGCCGCAGGCGAGTATCTCGCCGCCGGCCTCCACGAACTTGGTCATCTGTTCGCTGATCTTAAACTGCGCCGTGTCCAGCCCTTCGGCCTCCACCCCCTTGCCCAGCAGGAAGACTTGTACCTCATCGCCTTTCTTGCAGGCGAAAACGCCGAAGCGAAACGCATTCCACACGCTCTCCGCGTCGTTGGAATAGATCACAATGCCGAGTTTCATGACGGACTCCTTTCAAAGCCATTCGTACAGCCAATACTTTTCATAGGCGAGCTTGCCAAGATGCAGGGTGCGGCTCGGTTGGCGCAGCTTGATCTGCGGGGCGGGCTCGGCGAAGAAATCGCCGCTGCCGAAACCGGCCTTGCCATCACCGCTTTCCAAAAAACATTCGCCGTGACCGGCGAAGGATCCGGGTTTTCCCTTGCCGGTCACGGCATGCGTGATGTTGTCGGCCACCACCTCCGCTTCGCCGTGGGCGAAGACGCCGGCCTTGGGCAGCGGCTTGCCCGTGGCC
>SCVQ01000504.1 GCA_004296865.1 Nitrospirota bacterium | reverse complement strand
TTCGTGACGCTGACGATCGTCGGCACGATGCACAATCTCTTCCCGACCGTCCTGAACGTGCCGCTGCACAGCCCGCGCCTGGCGCGGACGACCTTTATCCTGCTGCCGCTCGGCATCGCGTTGCTGATCGCCGGCTTCCTGCTCTCCCTGCTCCCCATAACCATCGCCGCCGGGGCGGTCATCCTCGCCGGCGTCGGCGTCTACGGCTACAACATCCTGCGGACCTGGACGGATGCGGGACGGCCCCAACACGTCGCCGCGGCCCATTTCATGATGGCCACGTTGTTTTTAGCCGTCGCCACCGTCGCCGGCCTCTTCGTCGCCGTGAACGCCTTGTGGAACCCTCCGCTCATGCCGTTCGGCACCTTGCACCTCGTCGCCTACACGCACCTGGCGCTGATCGGGTTCATCCTGCAGACGATCATCGGCGCCTTGTCGCATCTCCTGCCGATCGGCCTGGCCATGAGCCGGATCAAGAGCAACAAAAAGCGCGGGCCCTACCTGGCCGAGCTGACCGCATTGGCCGAGCAATGGCGGCCGCTCCAAGTGGGGGCGCTGAGCCTGGGCACCATCGGGCTGACCTTCGTGGCGACCCTGGTCTGGCAATTCAACCTGAGCGCCGCTCCCGTCCAACTGGCAAGCTGGATCAGCGCGGGCCTCCTCGGCCTGGGCTTGGCGACCGTCGGCGTGAAAGTCGTCCGGCTGCTCCTGCATCAGCCCGAGGCCCACGAGCGCGAGTAACGACCGCCCGGCAAGATCACACCGCCATGATCGAACAATCGCTCACGTTTCAGGACCCTTCGGGCCATCGAGTCTCCGCAATCCTGGCTACGCCCGACCAGTCTACCGACCGACTGGTCGTCCTCTGCCACGGGTTTCTCTCGAACAAAAACAGCACGACGAACAAAGTCCTGACGGCGCGACTCGCCGAGCTTGGCATCGGCACCTTGCGATTTGATTTCTTCGGGCAAGGCGAAAGCGACGGTCCCTTCGAGCGCATCACGGTCAGCCTCGCGCTGGAACAAGCCCTGGCCGCCCTGACCCTGGCGACGTCCAAGGGCTATCGCCGCATCGGACTCATCGGCTCCAGTTTCGGCGGGCTGGTGGCCATCCTGGCTGCCGCGCAGATAAAGACGCTCGCCTGCGTCGGCCTGAAATGTCCCGTTCCGGACTTCGAAGAGATGTTGCGGTTGGAATTCGGACCGAACGGCATCGAAGAATGGAAACGGACCGGCACGATCCCGAACCTCACAGGCCGGCACGACCGAGTCAGGCTGCACTTTGCCTTCTACGAAGACTGCGCCGCACACAAAGGCTATGAGGCGGCCAAAGCCATCACCGCCCCCACGGTGATCGTCCAGGGCGATCAGGACGAATACGTTCCGCTCCACCAGAGCCGGCGCCTCCTGGAATCCCTGGCTGGAGAGAAACAACTCACCGTGCTCCCCGGCGCAGACCACAGCTTTACCAAGGGCGAGGACTTCCGCAGAATGACGACGCTGCTGAGTGACTGGATGGTCACGCACCTCTCAGCCGATCGGGGTGAGCGGCGGTGAGCGCGGAAGCCGGCATGTCCGGGACTCAGCCCCTTCGCGAGGACCAACTGGAAGTCTTGAAGGTCCTCTACCCCTGGTATAAGGAAGAAGTGTTCCGGCGTCGCGAGCAGATGATGCGCCTGACCGCCTTCGCCGGCGCCTTTCTCGTCCTCCTGCTGGTCACGATGCTGGCGGTCCCTCCCCAAGCCCACCCAGGCTACACTGGCGAACTGTTCGCCACCACCGGCGTCGCGTTGTTCTCCGGGCTCTTCGCCTACCTGATTCTCCAACAGCGCAACCGCCACCGGATGGCCAAGCATGCCTTGATCAAGATTGAACGGGTGTTGGGGCTGTTCGAGGAAGGACAATACGCGGCGGGCAAAAGTCTCTATCCGAAAGAATGGCAGACCGCCTGGCTCAGCGACCGCAGCGTCACCGTCTATCTCACGGTCCTGACGGCCCTGACCGTGCTTGTCATCGCCACGGTGCTGCTGAGACCGTAGAAGGAAATAAATAGTGCGGAGATGGAGTCGCTATCCTTCTATCCATAGATCATCCTTACACCAGAACTCACGTTTCGCCTTAATACAGCCCCTCGGTAGTGGGTTCAATGTCCTAGGATTGTGAACAAACACAAACTCCCCACCAAGTTTATAGGGGAGATTTCCAACTCGCGCACGGGAGAACAGCACGCCGCTGATACCCTCGTACTCTTTTTCGAGAAATATGTCTGTCGAGACGGGCTGCCTTGACATTTTAAGAATCTTTGGACGCATGGCATAGCCCTCATCAACAACTTCAAGTGTCTCCCTATTCAAGGTCGCATAGCGCGGACCAATTCGTGACACAGCCTGAACTATGTATGGCAGTTCTAAGTCCCCTGAAGAGGAATACGAAACGTATGCTCCGTTGATGGCGATAACATAGGGGTCGGGATGAGATACAGTCCCAGATGCCAGGTACTCCTTATACTTTTTCCACTTCTCATGGATTGCGGCACGAAGGCGAAGCACGATCTTTTCCTCTGGAACATATTCCGCTTCACCTAGCCTAGGCAGGGGAATCGCATCAGGCCCTTCCCCAGGCCCAGGAGCACAAGCTTCGATCCAGATACACGAGTTCCCTTTTGAGATACAGATATCAGGCCCTTTCTCCCGTCTCTTTGAAACAAGCACATGATCTTGATATAAAAGAGTACATGCCAAGTACATCTCCCAAAAATGATGATGAAATCGTTTGGCCAACTTGTCTTTAAAACCTGGATCGGCATATGGTTGATATTGTTTCCAAAACCTTTCCA
>SCVQ01000503.1 GCA_004296865.1 Nitrospirota bacterium | reverse complement strand
CTCTCGGTGGTGTGCGGCACCGAACCTTCGATGAAGACATTGGTGGCGGCGATCGACGGTGGGGCATCGAATTGCCTTCCGCCCCGGCTGGAGAGGCGGAATCCATTTCTCGGCGTGAGGACCTCGGGGTGTTCCTGCGGGTTGACGCCGAGTTTCTCCCTCGCGCGAGGGTCCTGGAGCAGGCGCAGCGTCTCGTAGTGCGAGGAGAGGAGCCCCTGCAGCGTTCCTCCGCGGATCAGGTCGGTCCGGCCGGTGGGCAGGCCTTCGCAGGTGAGGCGTTTACTGGCCACGCAGCCCTTGGCGGCGCCGTGATCGTACATCGTCACGAGGTCGGAGGCGACCGGACGTCCGATTTCACCCAGAAAAGGAGACTGGCAGCTGTAGAAGGCATCGGCGCTGAGGCTGGGCAGGATGAGGTTGGTCATGAGGTCGCTGACCGGCTGGGGCCCGATCACGACCCGGTAGGTGCCGCTGGGAATCCGCTGCCCGCCCACGGCGCCGATGGCGTTGCGCGCCGCCTCTCCCCCGGCGTCTCCTTTGAACCGGCTCAAGTGCGTGGCGGCGGCGTAGCCGCTGCCCTTCGCCTGTTTCCGCTCCACCATGGACGTAATGTAGGCCGTGACGGCGGTGGATTCATCCGTCTGGATCGTCGGCATCCTGGTGGACGCGACGGCGATGCGCTGCTGAACCAGGCTGACGTCTCCGCCTACGATGAGGCCCAGCCCGGCCAACTTCTCCGGCGAGCCGGCCAGCCGGACGAGTTCGTCCGAGGACGCGAAGGTCGTCAGGGCGTCGCTGAGCACTCGCCAGCCGGCTTTCACCAACGCGTCATCATGCAGTTCCATGATGGCGCGATCATGGGCGGGGGCAGAACTGTGGGGGCGCGACCGTGCATCGGCAGGTGGGGCGGGGAACGAAATAAATTCTGGGTCCGGGACCGCGTTCTGTCTGGCTTTCTCCAGTGCGCGCCGGATGCCAATCGGCGAGAGATCGCGGGCCTCGCTGCCGAATCCGATGCGGGGGCTGTCGGATCCGGTAAAGACGGCGCGAATGCCGATGCCGAACGACTCCGAAGACTTCGGCTCCTCGACGCCATTGCAGGGGATCTCGGAGGTGTAATTCAACCGGCAGAGCAGCTGTCCGGTGCTGGAGGCATAGACCTCCGCTTCCTGAATGTCTTTGGCGCGGGCAATCAGGCGCAGGGCGCGCTGGACGGCGGCTTTGAGCGTGGCCAGTGAGGTCATAGGCCCGTGAGCCTGGCGCGGCTGCGCATCGTGGGGGCGCCGTTGCCGAGCCGCTTGATCTGCATCGGTTGGCCCTTTCCGCAGTTGGGGACCGGGAAGAGGCGGAAGTCCTTGCCCACCGCATCGACCTTCATGAGGTAGTCTTTGGTGTCGGCCGTCATACCGCCGCCCCGGTACAACTGGCCGATCTGGCCGTTGCGGATTTCATAGACCTTCTGGGCCGAGATGCTGAAGTTTTCCCGCGATTCGGCAATCGAGGGGGTGCGGGCCCCCACGAGGTAGTACCCCCGGTCCACCTCGCCGATGATCGTGTCCGGTTCTTGGGCACCGGCGCCCAAGACCGTGGTGGACATGCGGATCAGCGGGACCATCGAGGCCTCGATGGCCTTGTAGGACCCGTTGGGCTCCGTGCCCAGGATCGCGGCGGTCTGCCGGCTGTTCAGGAATCCTTTGAAGATGCCTTTGTCGATGTGCAGGACCTTGCGCGCCGGCGTGCCCTCGTGATCATATGCGTAATGGCCGAACCCGGGCAGGCCGGGGTCGGAGTAGGCGGTGACGAGCGGCGAGGCCACTTGCTTGCCGATCTGCGTGTGCTTCGGCGACCGGAGGAGCCAACTGCGCCCGGCATAGGCGGTTTCCATCTTGAGCGCCCGATCCAGTTCGGCCGAATGTCCGATGATCTCATGGGCCTTCAGCGTGTTGTAATGGGAGTCGGTGACCACCACGACGTCCTTCTCGGTCGCGCGCAGAGGAGGCGCATCGACGAGCTTGAGGCAGTCGTGTGCGAGGCTGGTGGAGAAGGTGAGCAGGTCCAGGTGGCGGATGAGGTCGCTGCGCGTGCCCTCGGTGACGACTTCCCACCCGCGCTGGTGGCCGATGGAATCGGAGAGAGACTGCTGAACGGCCTCATGTTCCGCCACCACCGAGCAGAACCCTAAGGTGGCGGCGAAGGACTGGTCGATGACCGCGCCCTCGGAACTGACGAAGAGTTCGCGGCTGACGCTGGTGGTGGCGGCGATGGAGTTGAACCGGATGCGCGGGCCCAACGCTTTGACCGCGCGGGACGCCTCCGTACAGTAGCGGGCGACGTCGGTCAGCGGGACCGAGCGCGGGTCAATGGC
>SCVQ01000502.1 GCA_004296865.1 Nitrospirota bacterium | reverse complement strand
CAGGTCCTTTCGCGCTAACACTTCACCTCCCGCAAACTGACAACCGCACCCCCATGCTTGTTGACAGTCTCTCCGAACCCTCCTTAGAATGCGACCAGATCGCGTGGCAAGTCGCCAAGCCTGAAGGAATGATGTACGCTCATGTTGCAGGTGGTCTCGTTCAAACACATTCGCGATATTCTCGATCTCACCGACCGCTTGGGCCTGTCGAGAGAATGGGTGGAAATTCCCCTCTCGCCGGCCAGCCCCGGCATCGTTCGAAAACTGTCGAACGGCAAGCTTGAAATCATCGTCGATGCCGACCTCCCATTCGATCAGTGGCTGGGCTCCCTCGAAGCACAGATCAAGCAAGCCTCCGGCGGACAATAACATCGACCAGGCCATCGGCCACTCGGCCTAGATAAAGAGACACCATGGATCAGAATCAGTCGGCTCAGCCAACCGAAACCAGCCAAGCCCCTCCGAGTCGGGAGGAACTGCAAGCGGAACTGCTGGACATCCCGGAACCGCCGGAGCTGCCGAAACGGCCGGACCCACCGGGCCTGGACCAGATCTTCGCCTCCGTGCTCCGGCACATCCGCGGCAAGCGCGGGGGCGATCTCGTGGCCATCATCCTGGTGGGGTCTGGCGCGCGCCGGGCTCTGACGCGGCACAGCGACCTGGACTTCATTGCCCTGATCAAGGGGCAGGATGAAGGGGAGGAAACAATCCGGGTGGCCGATCGGCAGGTGGAGATCCGCTATCGCGAGTACAAATCCGTGGAGCAGGACCTCGCGCACGTGCCGCGCCTTCCGCCGCTGCTCCGCAAAGGCCGCGTGCTGTTCGAACACGAGGCGATCGGCACGAAGCTCTTGGACAAAGCCAACCAGCGCTTCCGTTCAGGTCCCCCTGCGGCAAACCTGAACGAGAAAATTCGTCTCAAGGCCGACTGTTTCCACTGGCTGGGCAAGGCGGAGGATCTCGGCCACCAGCCGGCCGTCGCCAACTACCTCTTGGGGCGGTTCCTCGAAGATCTGCTGGAAGCCGTGCTTCGCCTGCGGGGCTTCTGGCCCGCCGCTCCGGCCGACCTGTTGCGATTCATCGCGTCCCGCGATCCCGCTATGGGAGAGCTGCTGGATCGTTTTCTGACCGAACCGACCGTGCCGAAACGGCTCGCCCTGGGCCGGGAATTGGCCGATCGGGCCTTTCATGACATCCCGAATCCGCCCCGCGTGGACTAGGTTATCCTCAACATCCCCCGCGCAAATGTGCCGACACGGTTTGGACAAATTTTCTCGCGCATTATAAGGAATAATTCTATAATCGCGACAACGGCAGGCTTTCGTTCTTTGCAGCCGGACAATTTGCATTGGGCTAACACTGGACCGTCTGATGCGAGGTCCTGCTCAGAACCGCCGTCCACGCATCCACTCCCGACCTCTCCGCAAGTAGATGACGTGGACTGAGCGAAGAAAGGATCGTCATGGAACTGGGATTCGTCGGGTTGGGCAAGATGGGCATGAACATGGTCACGCGCTTGCAGCGCGACAAGCACCGCATCGTGGTCTACGACCGGAGCGCCGATCTCATCAAGCAGGCCGAAGGCCAGGGCTGCATCGGCGCGTCGTCGCTGGCCGATCTCGTTTCGAAACTGAAGGCCCCGTGCGCGGTCTGGATCATGGTCCCGTCCGGCGCCCCGACGGAAGAAACGGTCCAGGCCACCGCGGCGCTCCTCCAGCCTGGCGACACGATCATCGACGGCGGCAACACGAGGTTCCACGATGATGTGCGGCGGGCCGCCGCGCTGAAATCCAAGGGGATCCATTATGTGGATGCGGGGACCAGCGGCGGCATCTGGGGGCTGAAGATCGGCTACTGCCTGATGGTCGGCGGCGAGGACTCCGTCGTCAAGCGCCTCGAACCGATCTTCAAAACTCTCGCGCCGGAAAACGGGTGGGCCCACATGGGGGCCTGCGGTGCCGGCCATTACGTCAAGATGGTCCACAACGGAATCGAATACAGCATGATGCAGGGCTATGCCGAGGGGTTCGAGCTCATGTCCAAGAGCGAGTACAACCTGGACTTGTCCAAGGTCGCGGACCTCTGGATGCACGGCAGCGTGGTCCGCTCCTGGCTGCTGGAACTGGGTGCCGACGCCCTGAGCCAGGACCCCAGGCTGGAGAAACTGAAGGGCTACGTCCAGGATTCCGGAGAGGGCCGCTGGATGGTCCTGGATGCGATTGAGAAGGACGTGCCGGTGCCCACCCTCACCGCCGCACTGTTCACGAGGTTCCGCTCCCGCCAGCAAGAAACCTTTGCCGAGAAAATGCTGGCGGCCCTGAGGAACGCTTTTGGCGGCCACGCGGTCCGGCGGTGACGCGACCATGCCCCAGCCGGCACAGGGTCACAGTCTCCCAGACTTTGGACGCCACCTAAAACCGGAGCCCTGCACCCTGGTTATTTTCGGCGGGTCCGGCGACCTGGCCCACCGCAAACTCGTCCCGGCCCTCTACAATCTCCTTTTGGATGGCGTCCTCCCCCCCAATTACGCGGTCCTGGGCATCGGACGCAAACCGCTGAGCGACCTTGATTTCAGAGCGAGTTCGCGGGATGGCGTCGTGAAGTATTCCCGCCAGGAACTGGCCGAATCAAAATGGGGGGACTTTGAACGACGCCTCTTCTACCTCTCCGGCGCCATCGACGACTCCACCTCCTACGGCAAGATCCGGGCGCGTCTGGAAAAGATCGAGGCGGATCTGAAGCTGCCGGGGCACCGCATCTTTTACCTGGCGATCCCATCCACGTCCTTTGCTACCGCCTGCGAGGGGTTGCAACGTGCAGGACTCACTCATCCACCCGATGACACCGCCCCTTGCTCGCGGGTCATTGTTGAAAAACCGATCGGACACGATCTGGCGTCGGCCCGACAGATCAACGCCACCATCGGAAGCGTGTTCGACGAGTCCCAGATTTTCAGAATCGACCATTACTTGGGGAAGGAAACGGTCCAAAACCTTCTGGTCCTGCGCTTCGCCAACAGCATCTTCGAGCCCATCTGGAACCACAAGTACATCGACCACGTCCAAATCACGGTCAGCGAGGCCGAAGGCGTGGGGACCAGGGCCACCTACTATGAAGGGTCCGGCGCTCTGCGCGACATGATGCAGAACCACATCCTCCAATTGCTGTGCCTGGTGGCCATGGAGCCGCCCTATTCGCTGGACCCCGATGTCGTGCGCAACGCCAGGATCGACGTGCTGCGCGGGCTCAGGCCGATCGCTGGAAAGGACGTCGAGCACTTCACCGTCCGGGCCCAATACAGCCGGGGAAAGGTGCACGGCATCGAGATTCCAGGCTATCGCCGCGAAGCCGGCATCCACCCGGACAGCACGACCGAGACCTACGCCGCGCTGAAATTGTTCGTGGAGAACTGGCGCTGGGCCGGCGTTCCGTTTTACCTACGGACCGGCAAGGCCATGCCGAAGCGGGCCAGCGAGATTGCCGTCCAATTCAAAGACATCCCGCAGATCCTATTCAACACCAACCCTGCGGCCCCCCTGGCGCCCAACGTCCTCACGCTGCGCATCCAGCCCGAGGAGGGATTATCCTTGCGGATCATTTCCAAGGTGCCCGGCTCAAAAGCCCGGACCAACCCGGTGGAGATGGACTTCAAATACGGCGACGTCTTCGCGGCCCCTTCTCCGGAAGCCTACGAACGGCTCCTGCTGGACGTCATGGCCGGCGATGCGTCCTTGTTCATGCGTCGCGACGCGGTGGAAGCCTCTTGGGCCTGGATCACGGACATCCTGGAGGGGTGGGCACAGCAAAGCCTGCGCTCGCTGCCGGAGTACCAAGCCGGCACATGGGGGCCGGTGGAAGCGGACCGCCTCATCCAGAACGACGGTCGGACGTGGAGAACGCTGTAAGGCATGGGCTAGGGGCACGAGGCTAGAGGCGATAGGTTCGAATAGAGGCGGTTTTTCCTATTGCCCATTGCCCCTCGCCTCTAGCCCAAGTTGCTTGAGGATCTCCTCTTTCTTGCCCAGACCGCCGATGAACCGCTCAAATCGCCCGTTACGGTACAGCGCCAGCGCGGGCAAGGATGAAATTTCCAGCTCGGCCGGAATTTGAAAATTCTCCTGGACGTTCATGGCGAGAATCAGGAGCCGATCCCCGGCCTCGGCTTGCACCTTCTCCAGCTCGCCCGTCAGGACCCGGCACCCGCCACACCCCGGCTGCCAAAATTCGACCAGCACCGGGACGACAGCGCCTTCCACCACGCGATCGAACTCGTCATCATTGATAGATCGAATCATGGCCGGCGCGACCGGATCAACGGCTCATCGGGCCGGCCGGCTCGACTGACCGAGCCAACCGGCAAAGACCTGAGCATAAAGAAGATCCGCCAGCAGACGATAGCCCTCCGTGGTCAAGTGAAGCCCGTCGTTCGAATAGGGCGCGGCCAGACGCAGAGTCTCCGGCTCCGCGGTCGCAGCAAAGAGGTCCACGCAGGCGACCTGTCGCCTCGCACAATAGTCGGCGATCAGCTTGTTCAGTTCCTGCCGCCGCGCGATGTGTTCGTCCAGCCACCGTCTCGTTTCCGCATCGATCGCAGACCCGGTGGGCGCGGGAGAGGCGTCTGCGGGGCTCCCTCCCGCTCGAACGGACGGCACCGTGACTGCCACAAGCCGGATACCCGCCGCCAAGGCCTGCTCGTACATTTTCAACAAATTGCGCATGATCTCGGCCGGAGCCGCATTCCACCCCAGGTCATTGGTCCCGCCCAGCACGACCACAGCAGCCGGGGCCTGGGCCAGCACGTCACGCCGGAACCGCAGCACCATCTCGCCGGTCAGTTCCCCACAGATCCCGCTGATCACAACGCGAGCCCCGGGCCCCAGCTCCTCTTGCAGCATGGTTCCGTAGGGAGTCTCGCGGAGCGCTGGAAAGTCGGACGTGGGAGACTGGTAGCCTGCCGTCAGGCTGTCTCCCAAGCAGATAATCACGGGCATCGATGACATCGCAGGCGATTGTACGTTGGCCGCAATCAATTGACAAATTTTTGCGGCAGGCACAGAATTCAAGCGATGGCCGCCACGCAGACGCCCGACTCCTTAGAAAAGTTCGTCAAACCAATCCCCATCCTGCAGTGGCTCGTCGTGCTCGTGCTCTGCGCGCACGTGGTCGCGAGTCCGGCCCTTGTGGCCACCGATCGCGCCGTGGCGTTCGTCCTGATTCTGCTGTCCGGCAACGGCCTCCTGCTCTACGGTCTCCCCCAAGTGCTGAGCGCGAAGGCCATTGCCACCATCCTGGTGATCGTGGACACCCTGCTGGTCCCGACGACCCTCATCGAAACCGGCACCTCCAAGACCGATCTCTTTGTCGTGTACTTCGGGATCATCATGATCGCCGGAGCCTCGGGCAACCTCAGACGGGCGATGGCCCTGGCCGCCGTAACCTGCACTGCCTACCTGGGATTCGGCGCCTTCGTGACGCTGACCGATCAGGAACCGGTCCCCATCCACACCCTCCTGCTCCGCCTGCCGTTTTTGTTGACCATGACGCTGTTTTACGGCGCCCTAGCGGAATTTGCCCAGCGAGAGCGCCAGCACAAAGAAAAGCTCTCCCACGACGTGCTGCACGACGAGCTCACCGGCCTGCCGAATCGGCGCTATCTGATGGAAACTCTCGCCAGGACGATCGAAGAGGCCAAACGCTTCAACTCGCCCCTCTCCTGCGCAGTCATCGATGTGGACAACTTCAAAGACATCAACGACACCTATGGGCATGACATCGGCGATCTGGTCCTGAAGGATTACGCCTCCCTTTTGGCGCTCGCAAGCCGCGGCTACGACATGGCCGGCCGCCTGGGAGGAGATGAGTATGTCTGGATTCTTCCACGTCTGGAAAAGGAAGGCGCCATCATGGCCGGCGAGCGGTTGCGGGAGTCCGTCGAGCGCCACCTCTTCGGGACGAAGGAGTCCTCGTTTCAACTGACCGCCAGCATCGGCATCACCACCTATTCCCCAAGCGCGGGATTCCACTCGACTCCCGCGCAGATCCTGAAGGCGGCGGATTTAGCGCTCTATACGGCCAAACGTGAGGGCAGGAACCGGATCTGCCACCTTCCGCTGGTCGGGCCGGTGACGGCCGAGGCCGAGCAGGAGCCAGCCGGAAACAGTTCTAAGCGGAATGAATGAGGCCTGTCCGCGCCGTTCACTGCCTCGCTTCCGGAGGCGGCCAATCCATCTCGGCCCGGCGACCGCAATAGAAACAGGACAGCCGGTAGCGGGCTCGCCGCCGTGGGTTGGGCAAAGACGTAAAAACCACCGGCGTTCCGTCATAGGGACAGCTCGGCTGCTGGTGCATGAGATGCTCATGGGCCATGCTCAGGAGAGCAGCCTCGCCCCAAGGCGGAGACAGTTGCTCCCGGCCGGTCAAGCGGCCCTCCCAGCCGCAGCGCTGACAGCGCAAGCCGAAAGTCTTCACTCGGTCCCGCACCTGCGAGAGATCGCTGGTTTCCACCGGCCCCGGACAACCGACCGCATGGCAGGCGATCGGCTCGTGCTGAAGCGCATGGACAAACTCCCGATGCGCAACCTGCTGCTGTGCCTGATCCTCTTCAGCGTTCATACGGTTCGATCCTTTCCTCGCCCGCAAGCCTAGCTCACTCTAGACCAGTAATCAAATTGCGCATGCAAGGCCCTGCAAGGCTATAGACGACTTGAAAGTCATCAGCACCGCCCTTTATATGCTCTTGACACTTTCCCTTGCCGTTTTAACACCGCTTTAATGTCCTTTCGTATAGAGCCAGACTACGTATGCAAGAATTTTTTGCCACGGGATCATGGTATTGTTCTGCGCGGAGACTATGGAGTCATTCATGGAGAGACACATGGTCGGCGAAACAGGCAGAGGCGTGATGGCACGGTCAATAGCACGGCTGTGCAGGGCGGTGCCACTATTGGTCTGGATGGCAGCCACATCGGTCGCGGCGCAGGAACCGACCGGCGGAGCGTCGAACGGGCCTCCTCCGGCCAGCGCTGAGGAGACCAAGATCGAGGCCCCGCTCTGGCACTATGGGGCCTACCTGGACCTGAGCTACGACGTCAACTTCAACTTCCCTTCGAACCACCTGTTTCGAAGCAGGACCACCGCCGACCGGACGAACGAACTGGATCCGAACATGGGATTGGTCTATGTGCGAAAGGATGCGACGGCTGAGTCCCGGTGGGGAATGGAGTTTGGAGCCCAAGGAGGATACGACACGAAGGAATTTGCCTTCCTCCAGGGAGAACCGAAAGTGGGCGGGGCTGACACGCTCCGCCATTTTTCCCGTGCCAATGTCTCTTACCTTGCCCCCGTGAGCGGGAAGGATCTGACGGTCACGGCTGGCCTATTCAACAGTCTGATCGGCTACGAATCGCTCTATGCCAAGGACAACTTCAACTACACCCGATCCTGGATTGCGGACAATACCCCCTACATGATGTTCGGCGTGAACGCCCGCTACGCACTGAATGATCAGCTCACCGCGACGGCCTTCGTCATCAATTCTTATTACCATTTGGCCCATCCCAATGATCAGCCCAGCTACGGGGGACAATTGTCGTGGAAACCGACTTCGCGGATCACGATGACGCAAACCGTGTATTACGGCCCCGATCAAGCCAATACCTCGTTGGAGTTCTGGCGGCTGTACACCAACCACATCACGGAATGGAAAAGCGACGATGTCACCCTCGCACTGGCCTATGATTTCGGTACGGAGAACATCGCCGGTCAGCCTGGCAGTCCGCGAGCGTTCGTGATGGGAGGGGCGCTGTTTACTCGGTGGCATATCGCCGGGCCCTGGGCCATCGCGGTGCGACCGGAGTTCTATTGGGACCGGAACGGACGATGGACCGGGTCGCAACAGCTCGTCAAAGCCGTCGCCACGACGCTGGAATACAAAGCGCCCTATCGCTGGACGAACGTCACCCTTCGACTGGAGCACCGATACGACGACTCAACCGGCAAACAAGCCGGGTTCTTTACAGGAAGCGAAATCAGTCCGGGGGTCATTCGGTTGACGCCGGGCCAGCATTTGCTGATTTTGGGTCTTTTGTGGACGTTCGATTCCCCCTAACGGAGCGCGCGCGCCGTCGCGCCGCGCGCGGGCGGCTCCCCCAATACCCCAGCCCTTGCCCGATGCTTGACACAGGATTCGTCTAGGGCTATTCTCCCGCGACCTCGAAAAATACCGACATTGGCCCAGTCAGACCCGTTTGAGTAGAAAGGAGAGTAAGAACATGGCAAGGAGAGTAGCGGGGACGGTAACCCTGGCCCTGATGGCCATCTTCGTCCACGTCGTCCTGTTGATGACCGCCGCACCCAGCATGGCTGCCGAGGCCTTCAAGATGGGCGTGCTCGATCCGCAGGAGGTGTTGGAAAAATCCAGGTCCGGCAAACGCGCCCTGGACGCCCTGAAGGAATACGCCAGGACCAGACAGAAGCTCCTCACAAGCGACGAGGAAGAACTCAAGGGCCTGGAGAAGCAACTGAAGGACCAGGAAAGTGGCCTCGCCGAAGCCCAGAAACGCGAGAAGGAGGCCAAGTTCAGGGCCAAGATTCAGGAGTACCAGAAGCGCGCGCAGGAGTTTAACCAGGAACTCCAGGTCAAGCAGAAGGAATTGGTGGACGACTATATGAAGAAAATCGCCGTCGCCGCCAAGGCCGTCGCGGAACGGGGCGGCTTCAGCCTGGTCGTGGACAAGGGCAGCGAGACCACCCTCAAGATCGTCATTTACAACAAAGATGCCCTCGATTTGACCAACGAGGTCATCAAGGAATTCGACAAGCAGAACAAGTAACGCGGCAGATCAAGAGCCGAGCGAAGGGCAACGCCCCGTTGTAAGAGGGAGGACCCATGCGGCGGATGATGAGCGGAACCGTACTGACTATCGTGATGATCGCGGCCGGGATTGTGGTCGGCCAAGCCAGGTCGGCGCAGGCGGCGGATTATCACATGATCCCCGGCCTCTCAGCGCAAGACCGGATCGTGCTGGCCAAGAGTCTGGTTGAACAAGACCAATGCAGGAATGGCCTCATCGAGATCACGGAGGCCATGAAAGAATTGCCCAACGACGAGACCCTGATCCGGCTCAAGGCCACCTGCGAGGTTGAGTTGCTGCAGCCCGGCGCAAAGGACACGATCATGAAGTGGCTGAAGCTGGCGCCCCAGGGCCATGCTGAGCGAGGCAAGATGCTGGCCCTGCTGGCCAAGTCCCAGCAGCTAAGCGCAACCGCAGCCGAATGGGTCCTGGTGCCGGCCGGCGAGTTCGAAATGGGAGCAGAGGGCGCACCGGCTGGCCCTGATGAAGCTCCCAAGCACAAGGTGACCCTTGATGCGTTCTACATCGGTAAATACGAGGTCACCAACCGTCAGTACCAGGCCTTCGTCAAGACCACCGGCCACCGGCCGCCGGACAATCCCGATGGCCCGAAGTACAGTATCTGGAAGGGCACCACGCCGCTCGATGGAACAGCCGAACTTCCAGTCATCAATGTAAGCTGGAATGACGCCGTGGCATACTGCAAGTGGGTCGGCGGGCGGCTCCCGACCGAAGCCGAGTGGGAGAAGGCCGCGCGAGGAACCGACGGCAGGACCTATCCCTGGGGCAATGACCCGGTGACCGGGAACCGCTCCAATTATGGGATCGAAGGCGTAACCTTCTGGGAAGGTCCTACCACGCTGGCCAAGAAAGACCAGTATGACTTCGGCAAGAGTCCCTATGGGGCCTATGAAATGGCGGGCAATGTGTGGGAATGGGTCCAAGACTGGTATGACGAAAACTACTATAAGAACAGCCCGGCCCAAAATCCAACTGGTCCCGCCGAGGGCAAGACCCGTGTGATGCGCGGCGGCTCCTGGCGAGATCAGCCAGACATTGTGCGGGCCGCCAATCGGAACAAGCACCTGCCGGACGAACGCCGCACCTATATCGGCATCCGCTGCGCAAAAGACGCCAAATAGGTCGCTTAGCAAAAGATTATTCGACCAGCCCTCCCCTTTCAATTGAAAGGGGAGGGCTGGCTATTTTGAGCACCCTTCAAGAGGATAACCCGCCTCGCGCCAAGCCCTGATGCCCCCATCCATGGAGGCGACGCGGACATAGCCCATCTGCCTGAGGCTGTCCGCCGCCAGGACGGATCGGTACCCGCCTCCACAATAGAGGACGATCTCCGCCTGCTTGTCCGGAATCAGACCCTCGATGTCCCGTTCCAAGATGCCCCGCCCAAGGTGCAGGGCTCCCTTGGCATGGTCCTTGGCGAACTCATGGTCTTCCCGCACATCGATGAAATGAAACGGCTCGCCTCGATCCAGCTTGGCCTTGACCTCCGCGATCGTACACTCCGTGACCTTCTGCCTGGCGGCTTCCACCAGTTTGAGAAATCCGGGGTTATGTTTCACGCTCCTCCTCCTAATATCTAGACTAGAACAATAGCCCCTGCTCAGGGCCGGGCCGCCGGAATGTGTACGGGATGGGCCGGCCATCGTCCTCCGGAAAACCCGCCTTTTTCCGGCCGATCTCGAAGAGCTGCTCGACCATGTTCCAGTACGTGCCTTGTCCCTGATGCCGCTTGAAGAAGTCGCTTTCCGTAAGCTTGCCGCCGCGCACCTCGCGCAGCCGGTTGGTGATCTTCGCGATCCGGTCCGGAAACGCCTCCGCCATCCGTTCGAGAAAAACCGACTCCACGTTCCCGGACAGGCGCAGCAGCGCATAGGTCGCAGCCGTGGCACCGGCCTCGCGCGCGCGCCTGAGAATCTCCGGGATGTCATCCTCGTTGAGCCCAGGGATGACCGGCGCGATGGACACTGCGGTCGCAATCCCCGCTTTTGAGAGCGCCGCCATCGCTTCCAGACGCTTGGTAATCGATGGGGCCTGGGGTTCCACTTTGCGGGCAATGGCATCGTCCACAAAGGGAACACTGAAATACACCTGCACCCAGGCGGTCTCGTGGAGCCGTTTGAGCAGTTCGATGTCCCGCACGATCAAGGCCGCTTTGGTGATGATTCCGACCGGATTCCTGAACTCAGCACAGACCTCCAGACAGGCGCGCGTCAGGCTATAGGTCGCCTCCAACGGCTGGTAACAATCGGTGTTCCCTGAAAAGACGATCAGTTCCCCCTTCCAGGACGGCTTCAACAGGGTCTGACGCAGCAAGGCCGCCGCTTCCGGCTTGACGATGATTTTCGAGTCGAAATCGGTGCCGGCCCCGAAGCCCCAGTACTCGTGCGAAGGTCTGGCGTAGCAGTAGGCGCAAGCATGAAAACAGCCTCGATAGGGATTCAGGCTCCATCGAAACGGAAGATCGGGACTCTCGTTCCGGCTGAGAATCTCTCGTGTGCTATCGCTATAAACATGAAGCTTCACCTGAGATGGAGGATCGAGCCATTCCCGATGCTGAGACTCGAAGGGGTTGGGAGGGTTCGCGATGGTTCGCATGGCGTATCCTCTCTCCGCCAAAGAGCCTTGTCAAGATAGGGAGGGCACGAGTTGAACGGGGCCAAGCTGGCCTGTGCTCCCGGAGCGCGCACTCGGAAGTTCTCGCTCGACGGCCGCAGTTAGCCAGCCTGACCCCGTTCAAC
>SCVQ01000006.1 GCA_004296865.1 Nitrospirota bacterium | reverse complement strand
TGTCCCAGGTTGCACGCGAATCGGTTGGAGGGAGCGGGCCGTCTGATTTCGACGAGGATGATCCGCTGGGAAGCTCCCATGCGCAGACTCCGGAAAAGTTTGCGCAACTGGGAGACCTGAGCGGAACGGTTCGGTTTGTGACGGGGACTGCATCGCACTCCAGGCGGTATCAAGGCGATGGGGGTGGCGCCGTCCGTGCCACGCTGAATTTCCCCACGGCCGTGGCGCTGGACGCGGAGGGCCATCTCTACATTGCGGATACCATGAACCACCGGGCTCGGAGGGTGGATGCGAGGACCGGCGTCATCACGACGATTGCCGGCACAGGGCAGCACCGCTATTCGGGCGATGGAGGGCCGGCTGTCTCGGCAAGTCTCAACGAACCGTCGGCGCTGGTCGTTGATCCTCAGCGCGGATGCCTGTACATCGCCGATCAGAGCAATAACCGGGTCCGCAAGGTGGACCAGGCCACGGGGATCATCACGACCGTGGCAGGGACGGGACAGGCCGCCTATACGGGTGACGGGCTGCCGGCGACTGAGGCGGCCCTAGCCGGCCCCAGCGGGTTGGCGTTAGATCCTGACGGTCGGCTCTACATCGCCGATACCTTCAACGGGCGGATTCGCATGGTGGACATGGACACCGGTCTGATCAGCACCGTGGCCGGCGATGGGGGAGCGTATCGGTATCAGGGGCACCCGAACGAGTTTTCAACCAGCCTCTCACGGCCCTATGGTATTGCGATCGATCCGGAGGGGCATCTCTTGCTGACCGACTCGGACAGCCATTTGATTCGGCGATGGGACCGATGGAAGAAGATCGTCACGCTTGTCGCGGGCAACGGCGTGGCAGGGTTCGGAGGGGACGGAGGCCCGGCGCAGGAGAGCTGCTTGAACTACCCCTTCGGGGTGGCCGTGGACCGGCAGGGCAACGTGTATATCGCGGACACGTTCAACCACCGGATTCGGAGGATTGCGGCCTCACAGCCGTGACCTGTGATGCATGATGCGTGACGGGATGATCGAAGAAGGACGGGCGGAATGTTGACGAAGAAGGCAGCGTACAACGTGGCCGTGGTCGGGGCGACCGGCGCGGTCGGCGCCGAGATGATCGCGGTGCTGGAGGAACGAAAGTTTCCGGTGAAGACCCTGTATCCTCTGGCGTCGTCCCGTTCGGCCGGCGTGACCGTCTCATTTCAGGGTCGAGAGATCACCGTGCAGGAACTGACCAAGGATTCCTTCGAGGGGATCGACCTGGCGCTTTTTTCGGCCGGGAGCGATGTCAGCAAGGAGTTTGCTCCGATCGCGGCCAAGGCCGGTGCGGTGGTCATTGACAACAGTGCCGCCTGGCGGATGGACAAGAAGGTCCCGTTGGTGGTCCCGGAAGTCAATCCGCAGGATGTCGAAACCCACCACGGCATCATCGCCAATCCGAACTGCTCGACGATCCAGATGGTCGTGGCGCTCAAGCCGCTGCACGATGCGGCCCGCATCAAGCGCATTGTCGTGACCACCTTTCAGTCCGTCTCGGGGACCGGGAAGGAGGCCATGGACGAGTTGCTGGAAGAGTGCCAGGCGCTCCTCAGTTTTCGACCGGCCAAGCCGAAGGTCTATCCCTATCAGATTGCCTTCAACTGTCTGCCGCAGATCGACGATTTTTTGCCCACGGGCTATACGAAGGAAGAGATGAAGCTGGTCCATGAGACCAGGAAGATCATGGGCGACAACTCGATCCAGGTCACGGCCACGACGGTGCGGGTGCCGGTCTATGTCGGTCATTCGGAGTCGGTCAACATCGAAACGGAGCGGAAGATGACGGCCAACGACGCCCGCGCGGTTTTGGCTGCGGCGCCGGGGGTGCAGGTCTATGACGATCCCGTCCATGCCCTCTACCCCATGCCGTTGGATGTGGTCGGCAAGGATGACGTCTATGTCGGCCGTGTTCGGGAAGATGAGTCGATCCCTCACGGGCTGAATCTCTGGGTGGTCTCGGACAATCTCCGGAAGGGCGCGGCGCTGAACGCCGTCCAGATCGCCGAACTCCTTGTGAGGTAGTCCATGGAGGACTGGACCGGCCTAGGCAGGGTCTTTCTCCTTCTCGGCATCGTCCTCGTCCTTGCCGGCGCGCTCTTCACAGTGCTCGGTAAGGGCTATGGCTCCGGCGGGTTCGGCCAATTTGTTGGCCAATTCCTTGGATGGTTCGGCAAGCTGCCCGGCGATATGCTGATCAAGCGGGACCGGTTTACCTTGTACGTTCCCCTGGCCACCAGTGTGGTCATCAGTATTGTGGTGAGCCTGCTGTTGTATCTGTGGTCCAAACGGTGAGTCTCATGCGTCTGGTCTCGGTTGTCTGCGGAATGGTGGGAGCGGTCATACTGGCGGCACCGGTCCAGGCGGCGGACCCTATCCGTGTCTTGTTGATGCAGGACGTCCGGCAGGTGGTGCTCTCGGCTGACCGAGGTCTGGTGGTCCGTTCATCGGGTGGAGAAGAACGGCTGGTTGCAAGTCCGCTGGTCGTCACCGTGGGTTCGAACGGGAGCGGGTGGGGCGGCGTGCTTGTGAGCGGTGCGAACGGGCGGACGTTTACGGCCGACAGCGTGACGGTCAAGGGGCAAGAGGAAGACCTCACGGTCGTCGCGGATGCCAATTCTCTTGTAGTGGGTGGGACGCTCCAGGTCATGGCCAAAGAAAAAGGCTTGGCCGTCCTCAATGCGGTGGATCTGGAGGAGTATGTCAAGGGAGTGGTCCCCTCGGAAATGCATTCCGGCTGGCATCCGGAAGCCCTCAAAGTCCAGGCGGTCGTAGCCAGAACCTATGTCCTCTACCAACGCCTTGCCGCTCGATCGCGCGGCTACGATGTGGTCGCCGGGACTCAGGATCAGGTCTATCGCGGTCGGCACGGGTTGGATCAGCGGGTGCAGCAGGCTGTGGAGGCGACGCGCGGTCTGGTGTTGGCTTACGGGGGGGCGCCCATTCTTGCGGCCTTCTCGTCAACCGCTGCGGGGCCGACCGAGGATGCCATGAATGTCTGGTCGAAGGACCTCCCGTACCTGAAGGGGGTGGAATGTCCCTTCGACAAGAACTCTCCCTATTATCAATGGCGGGCTGAATTTAAACTCCAGGACCTGGAGAGCAATCTCAAGCGGCAGGGGATCGCAGTGGGCTCCATTGCGAGTCTCACGCCCTTTGCCTACAGCGCAGCCGGCCGGGTCGCCAAGCTGAGGCTGCTTCATGCGCAAGGAGAGCTGATCCTGCGAGGCGAAGATCTCCGGCGTCTGGTGGGCTATGCCGTGATTCCGAGCACCCAGTTTGAGGTGGAAGCGGTGGGGCAGACCGTCGTGCTCACGGGGCGGGGAGCCGGCCATGCCGTGGGGCTCTGCCAGTGGGGAGCGAAGGAGATGGCCGGTCTTGGCTATCCCTTTGCCACGATCTTGCGCTACTACTTTCCGGGGACCGATCTCAAGGACTGGGATCGGATCGCCGCTGCTTCCTCGTCCATGCCCTGATGTTGCTGTCTGAATTCGATTTTCCTTTCGATCCCTCTCTCATTGCCGACCGACCCGTCGAGCCCAGAGACCAGGCTCGCCTGCTGGTGCTGTCTCATGCAGGTGGGGCCTGTTCCCATCGGCACGTGTCGGATCTGCCCTCCTTGCTCAGCTCTGGTGACCTGTTGGTAGTGAACGACACAAAAGTGCTGGCGGCCCGATTGGTCGGTCGGAAGCGTCCCGGCGGGGGCAAGGTTGATCTGGTGCTGGTCAAGGAACTGGTGCAAGACAGATGGGAAGTGTTGCTCAAAGGCAAGGTGGCGCCGGGTCAGATCATGGACTTCGAGGGCGGTGTGTCGGCGTCGGTTGTCCAGCAGGGGCCATCGGGGATGGTCGTCCAGTTTACAAGCGGACGACCGATCCGGGAGGCAATCCGGGAGATCGGGCGGATGCCCTTGCCGCCTTATATCAAACGGTCGCCGGTGGACGAGGACCGCCACTGGTATCAGACCGTCTTCGCCCGGGTCGAGGGGGCCGTCGCGGCCCCAACGGCCAGCCTTCATTTTACGGAGGGCCTGCTGGCCTCATTACGCGATCGAGGCATCAAGATCGCCACCGTGACGCTCCATGTGGGGCCGGGCACGTTCCGGCCCGTTCAAGCCAAACGGATTGAAGAGCATGTCATGGCCTCCGAACGGATCAGCGTGTCTAACGAGACTGCCGAAGCAGTTCGGCAGACCAAGGCTGATGGGGGGCGGGTCGTAGCGGTCGGCACGACCGCAGTGCGCACGCTCGAAACGGCGGCCGATGAAAAGGGGAACGTGCAGCCGACGAACGGCGAAACCGGTTTGTTCATCGTGCCGGGGTATCGGTTCCGAGTGGTGGACGTCCTGATGACCAACTTCCACCTGCCCCGCACCACCCTGTTGATGTTGGTGTCGGCCTTTGCTGGCCGGGAGCGATTGCAAGAGGCGTATCAGGAAGCCCTCAAAGAGCGCTATCGGTTTTACAGCTATGGCGATGCGATGCTTGTGTTGTAATTCGGCGAAAGGGCTTCAAGATGTCGCGACAAGAAAATGATAGCAAGGCGATTAACGTGGTTCGGTGTGAGACGTGGGAACAGTTTATTGTTGAAGTTCGAGAAAGGATCGGAAAAATCATTGGACGAAGAATCTAC
>SCVQ01000501.1 GCA_004296865.1 Nitrospirota bacterium | reverse complement strand
GCAGTGGTGAGATCACTCAGGCTGCCTTGCTTAATTGTGCCGGCAGCATAAGAGGAGAAGATCATCTGCCTGCTGGGTTTTTAAGGCAAGAGTGGCGCAGGCCTAGCCCCTGAATTTGATTAACACTCGTCAGACGATGCTGAGCGAATGACCCCCTGTGCGTCGGTCGTAAACTCGCGCCGGCAAGCATGTCGGCCGTACCCGTCTTCCCAAGTATAGCTATACAGCACGAGCCTGCCGCCATCCGGGAGCGACGTTTCTTCTGCGGGAGCCCCCCAGGTCTGGACCAATTCATTGCGCTGATGGCCGATCCAGCCTCTGGTGGCATCGTCCCCGCTGGGGCAGCCGGAGACAAACAAGATCGTCCCCACACACCACCAACAGGACGCTATGACGCGCGGCATCTCATGTGAAGAAGGCCCTTTCTCCCACTCGTTCCGCTCTGTAAACATCATCCTACGTCAGGCGCGCCGAGTCCAGGCCAGACGGGTTCCGGTACACGCCGAGTAAGGGGTGGACCACTGCCGGGTTTTTGTCGCAGCCTCTGTAAGACCACTGGTACACTCAAGTTTCCCATATCTCCAGCCGATACGAAGAAATATGGCACCTCTCCACGACCACCCCCTGCTTCTCACCATCGGCCTCAGCATAGCAACCTGGGGATGGCTCGGGCTGTCCGCTCTCCTTGTCCGCTTCAGGCAGTCCCGGCAATCTCCGTCCTTCTCGAATGAGTCCTTCATCCGTCTCCAAGACAGATAGGCCGTACCCGCCCGTCACCCTGGCGGAAGACAAGCCCTGCGGCGCGCATTCATGAGAGCTGTGAGAGTTGGGGCAGGCATGAACATTGACACGAGCAGCCAGAGGCGTAGGCTGTGCCGGTAACAGCCTGGAAGAGAAACGGTCGTCCGCTGCGGCCTTCGCAGAGGGTAGAGCGGCGGCGGATCCCCGCCGGGCATCCCGCCCCGCTGGATGAGGAAAGGGGCCCGGTCTCCCTGGCCCAGGGACGGGTCCTGATCGCGGACACGGACCGCCATGTCCGCCGGCAGCTCCTGGACCTGCTGGACCAGCAGGGGTTGCAGGTGGATGCGGTGACTACGGCTGAGATGGCGCTGAAGCGAGTCAAGGCCAGGGCCTACGACGCCGTCTTCCTGGATCAGGAGGCCTTGCGCATCGGTGGACTGGGGTTGATGAGGCGGATCCTCCGGATCCGCCCCCATGCGTCCGTGGTGTTGATGGTGGCCTGCGACAGCCGCGAGTCCCGCCTGGGCGCGATGAAGCGGGGGGCCTTTCACTATCTGGTCAAGCCGGTGGGCCCGGGGACATTGGAAATCGTCGTGCGAAGCTGCCTGGAGCGCTCGCGCCTCCTGCAGCAGAACGCCGAGCTGCAGCAGAAGACGATCCAGGACGATTTGACTACCGCCTTCAACCGCCGATACCTGGATGCCTATCTGGATGATGAGTTGGAGCGGAATCGGCGCTACGGGCACACCTTCTCTATCGTGTTCTTCGACCTGGATCACCTGAAGGATGTGAATAACCGCCATGGCCACCTGGTAGGTAGTCGGGTCCTGCGCGAGGTGGCGCAACTCATTCAGGGCGAGCTGCGCAAGAGCGACCGGATCTTCCGTTATGGCGGTGATGAATTCGTTGTGACGTTGCCCGAGACGGGGACCGAAGGCGCCCTCTGCGTGGCCCATCGATTTCGGCGTGTGGTGCGATTACACCGGTTTCTGGTGACGGAGGGTCTGGCGGTCAACCTTACGGCCAGCTTCGGTGTCGCGACCTTCCCTCAGGACGGAGCCTCACAGAAGGCTTTGCTCCGCGCCGCAGACCAGGCGATGTACCGCGTTAAGACCCAGACCCGGGACGGGGTGGCGAGGCGAGAGCGGAAATGAAGCGGCTGACCATCCTGGGCGCGGGCTCCATCGGGGCGGGCGGTGTGGTCGAAGGGTGAGCGGGAATGCTTCTGAAAATGAGTTGCCCGGTGAAGACTACTTACTCTGCTTGGCTGGTTTGTCGTCTGCCTGCTTGTCTTTGCCGGTAAGTTTTTTGAACGTCTCTCCGATGGCCGGGCCGATTTTTGGAATTTCTTTTTCGATATTCTGCTCGGCGCTCTTCAAGCCTTTTCCAATGTCGTCCAGAGTGATCCCTTTATGCTCTTCTTTCTTCTGAGTCTCGCCTGAATTTGAGGCGGCTTCCGCCACCGCGTTGAGCCCTAATGTTACGAAACACGCGAGTATAAGCGACTTGCGCATGAGCCACCTCCATTCTGATTGTGAAGTATAGCATGCAACGGTTTCCAGGGAAGACCAAGGGGAGCTGAGCTCAGATGGTGTCGCCTGTGGGCTTTTGGTAGGATGGGCGTGCAGGGAGAAAAACGGGACGAGTGATAAGAAAGGATATTGCCATGGCTGATAAAAAGATCATCGCGGTTGTAGGGGCGACGGGGGCGCAGGGTGGCGGGTTGATCCGTGCCATAGTGGCCGATAAGGGCGTGGAGTTTATGGCCCGGGCGCTGACGAGGAAGGTCAACTCGGACAAGGCCAAGGCTCTGGCCAAGCTGGGGGCTCAGGTCGTTGCTGCCGATCTGGATGACCCGGAAAGCCTCAGACGGGCCTTTGACGGGGCCTATGGCGCCTTCTGTGTCACGAACTTCTGGGAATATTTCTCTCCCGAAAAGGAATTGGCACAAGCCAAGAACCTGGCCCAGGCGGCCAAGCAGGCCAACGTCCAACACGTCATCTGGTCCACACTGGAAGATACGCGCCGATGGGTCCCGCTGAGCGACAACCGCATGCCGACTCTGATGGGCAAGTACAAGGTGCCGCATTTCGATGCTAAAGGCGAGGCTGACAAGGTGTTTGTTGATTCGGGTGTGCCGACGACGTTTCTGTTGACGTCGTTCTACTGGGACAACTTTATTTTCTTCGGCATGGGACCCAAGAAAGGCCAGGATGGCAAGCTGGCGCTTACGATGCCGATGGGTGACAAGAAGCTGCCGGGCATCGCCGCCGAGGACATTGGCAAGTGCGCCTTGGGCATCTTCAAAAAGGGCCGCGAGTGCATCGGCAAGACCATCGGCATTGCCGGCGAGCACCTGACCGGCGCGCAGATGGCGGCTGCGCTCACCAAGGCCTTGGGGCAAGCCGTGCGCTACAATGCCGTGCCGCCGGAGGCCTATCGCGGTTTTGGATTTCCAGGCGCCGAGGACCTCGGCAATATGTTCCAGTTCAAGTGCGATTTTAACGAAGTGTTTTGCGGGGCGCGGCGGCCGGAGGTTGCCAGGGCCTTGAATGCTGCCTTGCAGACGTTCGAATCCTGGCTCGCCCAAAACAAGAGCCGGATTCCGTTGGAGTAAACGCCGTCGTTCAGGGGAGGGAGGTTTGAAGGTGGAAGTAGGCTTTCAGCAGGTCTCTCCAACTGATAATGCCCTCCAGCTTGTCGTCTTTCGTGACGACCGGCAAACAGGACACTTTCTTGTCGATGAGCAGTTGGGCGGCGGCCTCGATCGGGGTGTCGGCTTTCACCGTGATGGGGGTATGGCTCATGATCTGGTGGACGCGCTTCCGCAGCGTCGCCAGGTCTCGTTCGGTTTCTGACAGCGTGCCGACATAGGGGCTGATGGCTTTGAGCAAGTCTCGGTCGGAGAGGACGCCGACGAGGCGGTTCTGCTCGACGACCAAAATGTGATGGAAGCGGAATTTATTAAAGAGCTCCTGCGCCTTGGCGAGGGTGTCGTCCATCGCCACCGTCACGACTTGCCGTGACATGATGGCTCCCACGGTTTTATGTGGACTGTCAGGATTCGCCATTCGTTTCCTCCGACTCCCTACACGATAGAGAAAACCTATCGCTATCAGGCTCGGCTCTGTGTCCTCGTCTAGCGTGGGCATTATCGTCTGAACCGCCCTGTTTCTCAAGGGGGCAAGGGGAGATAGGCTTGTTGAGAGAGGCAGCTTGCAAGGAGGCACCGGAATGGGCTTGGTCTTGAGAAAGGCTTTTGGTAGGATGGGGCCGGTTTTGCGAAAGTCTCCCTTGCATCTTGTCCAGAGGTATTGCGATTAGTCCTCCCCCTCTGCGAGCCATCAGCCCATGATCGTGTGGTTCGTGGTTCTCTACCTGCTTGTTTCCGTGGGGATCGGGCTCTATGCCGGGACGCGGGTCCACAACACCAAAGATTTTGCGGTCGCCGGCCGTAGCCTACCGCTGCCGGTGGTCACGGCCACAGTGTTTGCCACGTGGTTCGGCGCCGAGACCGTGCTCGGCATTTCCGCGACCTTCGTCAAGGAGGGGCTGCACGGGGTGGTGGCAGACCCCTTCGGCTCCAGCTTGTGCCTGATCCTGGCCGGGCTGTTCTTCGCCGGCCGCCTCTACCGTCTGAACCTGCTCACCATCGGCGATTATTACCGGCTGCGGTACAACCGCACGGTGGAGGTGCTCTGTACGCTCTGCATCGTCGCTTCCTACCTCGGCTGGGTCTCCGCGCAGATCAAAGCTCTCGGCCTGGTCTTCAACGTGGTGACGGACGGCACGGTGAGCCAGCCTCTGGGCATGGTGCTCGGCGCCGCGATCGTGCTCACCTATACCACCTTCGGCGGCATGTTTTCAGTGGCGATCCTCGACTTTGTCCAGATCACGGTGATCATGGGCGGCATGCTCTACATCGGGTCCCTGATCAGCGATCTCACCGGCGGTGTCGGGGTGGTGCTCAGCCATGCGGCAACAGCCGGCAAGCTGGCCTTCTTTCCCGAGGCGAAGCTCGACGCCTGGCTGCCCTTTATCGGGGCCTGGATGACCATGATGCTGGGCTCGATCCCGCAGCAGGATGTCTTCCAGCGCATCACCTCGGCCAAGGACGAACGGACCGCCGTGCGCGGTTCGGTGCTGGGCGGCGCGCTGTACTTCCTCTTCGCCTTCGTGCCCATGTTCCTGGCCTATTCGGCTACGCTGGTGGCCCCGGCGATGTTTGACGCGCTGCTGAAGCAGGACTCGCAACTGGTGCTGCCGACCCTCGTCTTACAGTTCACGCCGGTCCCCGCTCAGATCATCTTCTTCGGCGCCGTGCTCTCGGCCATTATGAGTTGTTCCAGCGCCACGCTCCTGGCGCCGTCGGTGGCCTTCAGCGAGAACATCGTCAAGGGCCTGGTCCCACGCATGAGCGACCGCACATTCCTACGCGCCATGCGCACGGTATTGGTGTGCTTCACTGGTCTCGTCTTGGGGTTCGCACTCAATTCCGAGGCGACGATTTTCAAGATGGTGGAAAGCGCCTACAAGGTCACGTTGGTGGCCGCCTTCATCCCCTTGTTCGCCGGCCTGTACTGGAAGCGGGCCAACAGTCAGGGCGCCCTCAGCGCCATTGCCGCCGGTCTCACCACGTGGGTCGGACTCGAACTGTTGGGACCGTCGCCGGCCGTGTGGCCGCCGCAGTTGGTAGGCTTCATGATGGCCGGGGTCGGCATGGTTATCGGCTCGCTGCTTCCCATCGGAAGGGGCCGATGCCGATGACGCAGGGACGGATGGGCGATGGCGGCGACTGAGGAGTCGTTATGAAGGCGGTAGGGTGACCGGCGGAGCCCGTTTTTCTTCCAACTCCGTCCAACGGGCATAGAGACATTCCACGGTAGCCCGAGCCGATTCCAAGGCGTCGCAGCGCGCGTGGAGCGCGGCGGCATCGGAGACGACGGCGGGATCCTCCATCGCAGCCCGGCAGGCCGCCAGGGCCTCTTCGGCCTGGAGAATCTTCTGCTCCATGTGTCCCCATTCTTTCTCTTCCCGATACGACAGTCCCTTCCGTTTCGTGGTTGGCGGCGTTGCCCCAGTCACGGTCCTGGCTGCTGGGGCGCCTTTGCGGCTGGCCGGTGCGCGCGGTGCTGAGGCCTTGCGTTCCTGCGCGGCTTCCCACTGGGCATAGTCGGCGAAGCACTCGACCTGTCCTGTGCCATCCAATGCCAGGAGCAGGGTGGAGACGCGGTCCAGCAGCCAGCGGTCGTGTGTGACGAGGATCAGGGCGCCGGGGAAGTCGAGCAGGCTGTCTTCCAAGACATCCAGGGTGGGGATATCCAGATCGTTCGTCGGCTCATCGAGGATCAGCAGGTCCGCCGGTTGGAGCATGAGCCGGGCGATGAGCAGGCGCGCTTGCTCGCCGCCTGACAAGCGCGAGACCGGCAGGTCCAATTGCTCCGGCCGAAACAGAAAGCGCTTGGCCCAGGAAACGAGGTGCACGGGGCGGTCCCCATAGATCACGAGATCGCCGGCCGGCGCCAGGGCTCGCCGGAGCGTGACGGTCTGGTTCAGCGATTCGCGGTGCTGCTCGAAGGTGACGATCCGGAGGCCTTCCGCCCGTACGATCGTGCCCTCGTCAGGCGCCAGCGTTCCGGCCAAGAGCCGCAAGAGGGTGGTCTTGCCGCTGCCGTTGGGTCCGAGTAGCCCGAGCCGCTGGCCGGGGGACAACAGCAAATCCAAGCCGGTGATCACCGGCTTGCCGCCGAGCGTTTTGCCAAGCTGCTTGGCGACGAGCAACTGTTTGGACTTGCGTCCGGAGGAGACAAAATCGATGCCGGCTGTGGTCTGTTCGGATCGGGCCTTGACGGTGTCCAATTCCTCGATCAGGTCCCCTGCCGACTGGATTCGCGCTTTGGCTTTGGTCGTGCGGGCTTTGGGGCCGCGGCGCAGCCACTCCACCTCGTGGCGGACGCGGTTGGCAAGCGAGGCCTGATAATCCGCCTGGGCCTGGAGAAAGGCCTCGCGTTGTTCCAGGAAGTCGCTGTACCGTCCCTTCGCGTCGAACAGCCCGTTGGGATAGCACCGGTTCAACTCCAACATACGGGAGGTCACCGACTCCAGGAAACGCCGGTCGTGGCTGACCACGAGATAGGCCCGCGCTTCGGCCTTCAACAGGGCCTCCAGCCAGAGGATGCCTTCGACGTCCAGATGGTTTGTCGGCTCATCCATCAGGAGGATGTCCGGCTCCAGGATCAGCACGCGTGCAATGGCCAGGCGCTTGCGCCAGCCGCCCGAGAGTGTCGCGACGGGCTGGTCGGCATCGGGAAACTCCCCGAGGCTCAAGGCCCGTGCCACGCGTCCGTGGTGTTCGACGG
>SCVQ01000500.1 GCA_004296865.1 Nitrospirota bacterium | reverse complement strand
TATTTCAACCTGGTGTGGAGCGACGAGGTCCTCTGGGGAATGGTGAGGAGCTTCCTGGCGGGCCTCGTGCTTGTCCTGATCCTTGTGATCATCCAACTGCGCTCGCTCCTGTGGGGGATACTCGCCTTCTTCCCCCTCTTTTCCACCATCGCCTTCATCTATGGGGTCGTCGGGTTTGTGGGGAAGGATTTCGACATGCCTGTCGCGGTGCTCTCGACCTTGTCGCTCGGTATGGCGATCGATTTCGCCATTCACTTTGTGGGCCGGTTCCGGCGCCACTATGCCACCGAGCCCGACTTAGAGAAGGCCCTCCTCTGGACCGTCATTCGACCGGGAAAGGGGATCATGCGAAACGCCGTACTCTTTGCGGTGGCCTTCTCGGTCATGGTCTTTGCCTCACTCACGACCTACATCACGGTGGGGATCCTCATCATCGGCATCATGCTGCTCTCGGCTGTCTTGACCCTTGTGGGGCTTCCGGCCCTGATCGTGCTCTTTCATAAACGGCTCCCGCTCTCATCGGAGGAGATACCACGGTGAAAACATTGATCGCATTCTGCACAACTTTGCCCCTGATCCTTATGACAACGGTTGGGCAACTAAGTGCCGCGTTGGCGTCAGACGCGACGGAAATCATGCAGAAATCTCAGGCCGCCTTCTTTGAGGCCGGCCAGGACCTGAAGGCGCGCATCAAGATGACGCTCATGACCCGCGAAGGCCAACAGCGACTGCGCGAGCTCACCATGCTGCGCAAAAACTTCTCCGCCGGGGAACAGAAGTACTTCCTCTACTTTCACAGCCCGGCCGACGTAAGCGGAACCATCTTCATGGTCTACAAATATCCTGTAAAGGACGACGACCGCTGGCTGTTCATCCCGGCGCTCAACCTAGTTCAACGGGTCGCGGCACGCGACAGCCGCTCCAGCTTTGTGGGCTCCGACTTCACGTACGAGGATGTCTCCGGGCGCGATGTCGAAGCCGACACCCATCGGGTGCTCCGAACGGAGGCGCTGGGGAACCGGCAAGCCGTGGTCATTGAGAGTGTGCCGACGCGGGAGGCCGATTACACTCGGAAGCTCACCTGGGTCGATCAGACGACGTTTCTTCCGCTGAAGGAAGAGCACTATGACATGCAGGAGGCGTTATACAAAGTCTTCACGGCCGACGAGATGCGGGACGTGCAGGGGTTTCCCACTGCCACGAAGCGCACGATGATGAACATGAAGACCGGACATAAGACTGAAGTCGTGCTCGAGAGCGTGGCGTACAACGTCGGGCTCGGCGATGAAATCTTTACCGAACGAGCGCTCCGGCGGCCACCGGAGAAATGGATCAAGTAAGCTCGTGAGGCGTGAAACGTGAGGAGTGCGGGTGGCGAAGCCTCCGGAGCGATGGGTCGTGCCGACGTTTGGTGTCCTGGCCGGTGTGTTGCTTGTGAGCGCGGTCGTTGCAGGATGCCCGTTCCGCGCGCGGGCCGAGGAGCTTTCCATCCATGGGTTTTTGCAGACCAACTATGACACCCGCCTCACCGGCCAGTATCCCCCGAACCCGCAGGGCGGCGACCTCCTGTTCGGGGAAGAACGATTTCAACTGCGGCTGGGCCATTCCAACGAGAAGGTTCGCCTGTTCACACGGACTGACTTTTTCTATGACCATGTGGCCAACCGGCCTGGTGTTGAGTCGCGCGAAGCTTATGCTGAGGGCAGTGTCGGGCCATCCGATTTGAGAGCAGGCCGCCAAATCCTCATCTGGGGGACAGGCGATTACCTCTTCATCAACGACATCTTCGCCAAGGACTGGGGAGCCTTCTTCTCCGGAAGGCCCGTGGAGTATCTGCGAGTGCCCCAGAACGCCGTCAAACTGGATCTGGGGACCACAGGGCTCTCGGCCGAGATTGTCGCGATTCCGTTTTTCCAGGAAGACAAGCTCCCGCCGCGCAACCGCTTTGTGCAGTTTGATCCATTCCCGGGTGTTGCGCGGACCGCACAGACGCCCGGCCTGGGGATTCAGAACACGGAGCTGGCTGCGCGGTTCTACGGGACGACGTGGGGATTTGATACGGCCCTCTATTTTTACCGAGGGTTCTTTCACATGCCAGCCCTGCAAGCGAATCAGACGACCTCCCCAACCCTTGTCACCGAAACGTTCCCGAGGCTGGCGGTGTATGGCGCCAGCACGCGAGGAAATGCGCTGGGCGGGGTGGTGAGTGCGGAAGTTGGCTACTATGATTCGCTTGCGGATCGGGCCGGCCGTGATCCAGCCATCC
>SCVQ01000499.1 GCA_004296865.1 Nitrospirota bacterium | reverse complement strand
GCTATGATCTGATGCCGATTTGCGACGAGCGTGGTGAGTATACCGCGTCGCGCGTCGAGCACGCGCTGCCGGCGCTGAAGCCATAGCGAGATTAGGACGGCAGAGACTGGACCTGTGACGATGGCAATAAGGCTGAGGGTCTCCCCAATGGTCATCGTCGTTCGACCTCCACCGCTCGGCGCCCAACTAATGAGTATACTGACCGGCATATCCCGCTTCTGCTAGACAGGGAGCGATTGCGCGATTCTCATCTGGTTTCGACGGCTTGTCAAGGTTCTCCATAGCGCAGGGCTGGCGTGATATGCCGATCGGCATAGTTCCATTATAGCTGCGAGAAACTGAGGTCCAGGGTTGGCGCGTCGGCTGAACCGCCTGAAACAACAAGGCCCATCCGGTTTCCCGGATGGGCCTCCTGAACCCCTTGCCTCTGACACCAAACGCATACTCTTCCTGTTACATGAATTTCATGAACTTGTCTTTGGCCTCGTCCATCACCTGGGCTGTGATGGTGGTGGCGCCGCGTTCTTTGGCCAGCCGTTCGATTTCACGACGGGCCATGGGGCGGATGAAGTCCGGGATGTTCTCCAGCCGCTTTTCCGCGTCGGGCGTCCAGGACACGCCGTTTGAGTCGGTCTTGGAGTCGTCCATCACCTGTAACGTGATTTTGGCCAAGCCCTGCTTGCGTGCATAGGCTTCGATGCTGCTCTGCACCATGGGTTTCACGAAGGCGGGGAGCCGCTCCAGCTTCTCTTTCGCGTCCGGGGTCCAGGTGAATTCCGATCCGGCCCCCGCCTGACTGCCCGATGAGGTCAGGCCCATCTGCGCCACCATGGAAGAGAAGGGACAGCCGCCTGCTTTTTCCCCTTCTTTTGTCTGGGCTGCAGGAGCCGCAGCGGCGGAGGCCGTGGCGCCGGCCGGTTGGCCACCCTGGATTTTTTCATTCAGGTAGGCCGCCATCTGGCCCGATCCCGCGAGGGCTTCGTCCTTGAGCGTCCCGCGCGTCATCTCGAAGGGTTCAGCCGCCGCCGTCCGGCCGCCGAGTTGCACGCCCAGCGAGCTGACCATCTGGGTCTCGCCAGGATTCGTCACCATGGAAAATTTGGCGTTGCAGGAGGGACAGCCGAAGAAGACGCCGAGCGAGCCCTCTGCCGGCTTTTCCACCTTCTCAAAGTTCATGTAGGTTTCGCAATTGAGGCAGACAAATTTCATGGCCAACTCCCTCGCTGAATGCTTCTCACAGTTTCTCGGCCAGGACCTTCTTATAGTCCAACAGCGACTGGATCCGTGCGGCGATCTCCTGATAGCGCCGGATCGTCGGGTACTCGGCGTCCAGCAAGGGCATGCCCTTGTCAAAGGTGCGGGCCAGGGTGCGATCGAAGGGAATGCGGCCCAGTAGCGGCAGGTTCAAGGCTTCGCACAGGGCCTCGGTGTCGCCTTCGAAGAGATCGCTCTCGACGCCGCAGGACGGGCAACGGTACTGGCTCATGTTCTCGACCATGCCCAGGACCTTGATGCCCATGTCGCGCGCGTAGGTCACGGACTTCTGCACGACGTCCGACGCCACTTCAGAGGGCGTCGTGACGACGATGGCGCCAGCCAGGTCGGGAATGAAGCCGGCGATGACCGGCGGTTTGTCGGCTGCTGCGCCAGGCGGCAGATCGGTGAAGAGATAGTCGAGGTCCCCCCAGATGACGTCGGCCAGGAATTCCCTGATGACGTTCATTTCCATCAAGCCCAGCCAGACCGGGCTCAGGTCCATCGGCCCCTTCCATCGGACCGGTGAGGCGGCATCGAGGAAAAAATCCATCGACGCGACCTTGACGCCCAGGGGGCCGACCGGCGGGACGGCGCCGTCGGGGGTGATCGTGAGGGACTGCCCGTGCAGGCCCAGCATGCGCGGCACGCAGGGGCCGTTGAGGTCGACGTCCAGCAAGCCGACCCGGTGGCCGAGGCGGGCGAAGGCCAGAGCCAGGTTGACGGTGGTCATGCTCTTGCCGACCCCGCCCTTTCCGCTCATGACGACCAGCTTGTGCTTGATGCCGGCCATGCGGGCTTGGACTTGCTTCATCTGGGCGGTGATCTGCTGAACCACCTTGGCATCGTCGGCGTATTGCAGCTTGCCCAGGATCGCTTTTAAATCTTTGTCGGCCATGAAGTACTCCCAAGAGGCTGTCAGCTTTCAGCCGTCAGCAAAAAATCTCCTCTTGAGAGCTGAAAGCTGATGGCTTCTTAGCGCTCGGTACCGTAACACAGCGGTTTCCGACGAGTCAAACCAGCCTGAAGGCCGGGAGCTTATGGCTAATAGCTGATAGCAAGATTGAGAAGCTCACCATGAACCGAGAGATTCAGCTTCTTTACTCCGGGGCATCAGCCATTTGCTCTGCTTCAGATCGAGTACTGAAAGGTCGGCGTGCCCCCGATCGCCTGAGCCAGGACGCCTTTTTTCTTGAGCTCCTCGATAATCCGGCGGGCCGCCTCGTCGAAGTCTTTCGGACCGGCAAAGTGCAGGTCCGTGCTGGGGGGCGGCTCTTCGTCGGCCTTGCTCATGTGGACGGCGATGACCGGGGCCGGATGCACCAGCGTCCGGATCGCCTCAGTGGCCTGGAGGTGGGCGGAGCCGAAGGCATTGGTGGTCGAGACGACGATCAGACCGGTGTCGATCAGCAGGCGGGCCACTTCGCCGTACCGGCGGACCATCTCGGGGACCCCGGTTGCATCGGCTTCGGGCAGGTCTGCATCCAGGCCTCGCCGGAGGTTCTCCCCTTCCAGTAGATAGGCATGGCGGCCCTCCGCGACGAGGAGCGATTCCAGCTTCCTGGCCAGGAACGACTTGCCCGTATGCACGACACCGGTGAGGAGGACTACGGCGGCCCGGTGGCCGTAGTGCTGCGCGCGCGCCTCCGCGCTGACTTCGCCCTTGACCCAGGCGAAATCGCGCCGCCGGGCTTCGTCGCGCAGAAACTCCTGCTCGTCGTGGACGAGTTCCGTGATGATGCCGCCGCCGGAAATGTCGTATTCGTCCACGAGGACAAATCGTCCGGTGGTCTCGAACGTGCTGTAGCAGTCGAAGGCGAGGGGGAACTTCGTCCGGAGCGTCAATTCGGCCACTTGATTTCTGCCGACCAGGGTCCCGCCTTGCAGCTGATTCAGGTCCGCCGTGTCCACGATCCGGTGGATGATGGCAACCTCGCAGTCCACCTCGCGCGTCGCCAGCCGGAGGGTGTATTTGCGAGAATATTCCAGCGGCCGGCGGCCCAGCCAGAACAGGTTGACCCGGAAGGCGGTGGAGACGAGCGGGATCGAGTCGTCGTGCGAGGCGATTTCTCCCCGCTCGA
>SCVQ01000498.1 GCA_004296865.1 Nitrospirota bacterium | reverse complement strand
CAGGCGCAGGCGCGAGGCGGCCCGTATGGTGGCCAGGACTTCCGCGCCGCCCGTCATGTCCGCCTTCATCTGCTCCATGTTCTCGGCCGGCTTGAGCGAGATGCCGCCGGTGTCGAAGGTGATGGTCTTGCCTACGAGGACGGTCGGCGCCGCGTGACGGCCGGTGCGGCCGGTGCGGCCGGTCCCCCGATATTCGAGGATGATGAACTTGGGCGGCTCGTGGCTGCCGCGTGCGACGCCCAGGAACGCGCCCATGCCGAGCTTTTCGACATCCCGTTGCTCCAGCACCTTGACCCGCACCCCGTGCTCCTTGCCGATCTTCCTGGCTTCCGCCGCGATTCGGGAAGGCGTCATCACGTTGGCAGGATGGTTGCACAAGTCGCGCACGAAGGCCGTGGCTTCCGCACTGGCCCGGCCCTGTCTGATGCCCTGCTGGATGTCGCGGATTGTCTCGGCGCGAGGCGCCAGGACCGTGAGGCGATCGAGCGTTTTTACCTCGCCTTGAGTGTCGTTGCTACGATAGGCCGTGAACTGATAGCTCCCCAGGATCGCGCCTTCGACCATGGCCTGGGCGATCTGGACGGCGGAGATCTGCGGCAGGGGGCCGAGCAGGGGCGCGGAGAAGGAACGGGCGCCGGCTTGACGAACCCGCTTGGCGACGGTGCCCAACGCTTGCCGGATCGTGTCCAGGCGGGCGTCCTTCTTTTTCCCCAATCCGATCAAGAGCACGCGCTTGGCCGGAATCCGGCCCTGCGTGTGCAGCAGGACGGTCTGGTTCCACGTGCCCTTGAACTCGCCGCTCTTGAGCACGTCGCGCAGCCCGCCGTCGAGCGCCTTGTCCACGGTCGCCGCATCGCCCCGCAGCTTGGGCTCGCCCTCATAATGGCCGAGCACCAGCACCTCAGCCCGCTCCGCTGCCACCCGTCCTTGCTTCGCCTTCACATCGATCTTGTTCATTCAGACGCTCCTCATTTGTGCAAATTGACGATTGGTGGATTGAAACATTGACGATTGTCGGATGTTCAGATGTCGGTCATTCTCTCCGTCAATCCGACAATGATTCAATCGTCAATGAACCAATTCCTTTCACACTCCCCTCATGTCCGGGGCCCATACATACTTATGGAGTTGCAGTTGAAAACGGACCGGCAGGCGGTCCGCCAGAATCCACTCGGCCAGCAGGCGCGGCTCCAAGACGCCGAAGGCGGGGCCGAAGAGGACCGTGCAGCGTCGCGCCAATCCATATTGCTCCAGGATATCGGTGGCCCAGTCATAGTCGGCACGGTCCTGGATCACGAATTTCGCCTCGTCCTTCTCGGTCAGCAGAGCGAGATTCGCCCAATGCATGCGGTCCAGCATCCCGCTGCCGGGGCATTTCACGTCCAGGATCACGTGGGCACGCTTGTCCACTGGCGCGATATCGATGGCCCCGCTGGTCTCGACGAGGACCTCGTAACCCTCCTTGCAGAGCGCGGTAATGAGAGGAAAGGCCTCCGGTTGGTGCAAGGGCTCGCCGCCTGTGACCTCCACCAATCGGCAGCCATAGGTTTTCACTTTGGCCAGGACCTCCTCGAGCGACATCTCGGTCCCGCCGGAAAAGGTATAGGCGCTGTCGCACCACGTGCACCGCAGGGGACAGCCGGTCAGGCGCACGAAGACGCAGGGCTGCCCGGCGTAGGACGACTCCCCTTGAATGCTATGGAAGATTTCAGTGATGCGCATAAGTCCTGACAATCCGCTCTTGGCTATCAGCTATCAGCTCTGCTATTTCCACGTCTCGATCCGCCAGCCCTCGCGCCGCGCAATCCGCCCCATGCCCCTGATCGGGTTGACGACCAGCGGGTGGCCGACCGACTGCAGGGCATCCACATCGCCGGGGCTGTCCCCATAGGCATAACTGTGTTGCAGATTGACCCCCGTTGCTCTGGCGAACGATTCGATCAAATGACGCTTGCCATCCCCATAGGGATAGGGGGAGATGACCTGTCCCGTATAGCGATCGCCGCGCCGCTCCGGGATCGCGGCCAGGATATGGTCCACCTTCAGATGGCCGGCAAGCGGCGCGATCAAAAAGTCCAGCGATCCGGTGATGAGGGCGAGGCAATGGCCCGCGCGCCGGTGCGAGTCCAGCGCGGCGAGCGCGTCCGAGGCCACGGCGGGACAGATCTCGGAACGGACAAACGATTCCGCCAAGGGTTCGATGACCGCCGGCCGCTTCCCTTCCAGGTAGAGCTTGCGCTCGCGCAGCGGGTGGATGGACAAGGGCGGGATGTGCCTGAGCAGGTACCACAAGCTGCGGGCCGCGTCCCGCGGTCCAACCAGCCCCTGCTTCCACAGGTAGCGAAAGAAGCGCAGTTCGATCGCCTGGCCCGGGACCAACGTGTTGTCTACGTCGAAGAAGGCCGCCACGCGGACATCCGGCCTGGTCGCCGCATGGACTGGCTGCAGGGTCTGCATAGACGAAGTCGCTCGAATAGACGAAGTCACTCGATCTGACGTGCCGCGTCCCACGCGGCGATCATACCGAACAGGGTGCCTATTGACAAGCGTTTTAGGGCCG
>SCVQ01000497.1 GCA_004296865.1 Nitrospirota bacterium | reverse complement strand
GCCGGAACTGATCCAAGACGGCGTGACCGGACGACTGATCCCCAAGGAAGATTCGAAGGCCTTAGCCAGGGCTGTTGAGGAAGTCCTGGCCGATCCCTCGACCGGGAGAGCCCTTGGACAGGCTGCTCGTAAGATGGTGGAGCAGGAATATTCTGTTGAACGGTGGATCGATCAACTTGAGTCTCTCTATGAAAGACTTGCAAGACGTGCGGCCCGCTTTTATTGACAGGCCTGGTGGCCCCCGGCTCTGCCCGTGCGGGCTGTCGTTCCTCGTTCCGGAGCATTACGGCAGGAGAAGCGATTTTGCCCGCTGTCAACGTTGCGGGTTGGTGTTCAGCGCGGACATGCCGCCAGAGGAAGAACTGGCCCGATGGTACCGGGAGGAGCATTGGATCCGGTACAGCGACGAGCAGATCGGGATGGCCCGTACGAACGTCTACGTGCATGCCTGGTCCTGGTTGGAAGAACTCAGTCTAATCCCCGGCGTGCTTGTCGATGTGGGCTGTGGAGCCGGGACTCTGCTCGCCCTGTGTCGGGATCGAGGCTGGAAAGGGATGGGTTTCGATCCGTCCATCCAGGCAGCAGCCTATGCGAGGGCGCGCGGCCTGGAAGTGCATGCCGAAGCTTTCCCGCCTTGTTCTCTAGCCGATGCAACGGCGGACGCGCTCACCTTCATTAATGTCTTGGACCATCTTCGAAACCCTTTCGGCGCCTTGGAGGAAGCCTGGCGGGTCCTTCGTGAGGGCGGGCTCTTGTATATCCGGGTTCCGAACGGGCCGTTCCACCTCGCCATGCTGTCGCTGCTTTCAGTGGTACGACTGGACTATCTGGCCGTGTTCCACCTGTACGGATTTGGTCGGGCTTCATTCCAGTATCATCTGCCCCGGCTCGGATTTGAGATTCTGGCCATCCGAACGGCCCCGCCGAGTCAGGGCAATGCGTACGATTGGGGGGGCAGGCGTGCGGCGTTAGCCGCGAGACTCCTGAAGCTGGTTGACCAGGCGGCTTACCGTGTCCTGAAAGGGCTAGGTCTCACTCGAATGGCCTGGGGGCCGTCGATCGAAGTGATGGCTCGGAAACGTCGCTCCGGCCCGATTGGTCCTGAACACAGGGGAGCGCGGTAGCCAGATGTGTGGAATTTGTGGAATCGTCGGGGCTGGAGACGACGCGGCGTTGGACCGAATGATGCACCGGATTGTGCATCGGGGGCCGGATGAGACTGGCTGTCATCGGGAGCCCGGAGTCATGCTGGGGATTCAGCGGTTGCGCGTGATCGATCCCCAGGGGGGGCAGCAGCCGATGGCCAATGAAAATCGTACGGTCTGGGTGGTTTTCAACGGGGAAATCTACAATTATCGAGAACTGCGTGAGGAACTGATCGGAAAGGGCCATCGCTTTGCGACCAATAGCGACACGGAGGTCTTGGTTCATCTCTACGAACAGGAAGGGGAGGAGGGCGTCCGGCGGCTCAGGGGGATGTTTGCCTACGCGCTCTGGGATCGTGAACGACAGACGCTGCTGTTAGTCCGAGATCGCTTGGGGATCAAGCCCCTCTACTATGCGACTTGGCAAGGGGGAAGGGAAGGGGAAGGCGGCTTGGCCTTTGCCTCGGAGCTGCCGGCCCTTTTGGAGGCGCTTCCCCCCCGTTCCGTGGATCAGCGGGCTATTGCGCAATACCTGACCTTGCTCTATATCCCTGGGCCCGACACGTTGTTCGAGGGGGTGCGTCAATTAAGGCCAGGAGAGCTGCTCAAGGTCGTCAACGGGAAGGCAGAAACGAAGCAATATTTCCATCCGACAGATTTGCCTGGACTGAGGACCAGGCTGTCGCCGGCCGATGCCGAAGACCGTTTTCTCGACCTCCTGCGCGACACGGTGCAGGCCCATTTGGTGAGCGACGTGCCGCTTGGGCTGTTTCTGTCTGGCGGGCTCGATTCCGGATCGATCCTCGCCATGATGCGAACGGTGACCAATGGGCCGATCCGCAGTTTCTCAATCGGGTATGAGGCGGAGGCAGACCGCTCCTATAACGAGCTGGATGCGGCCAGGCTTTTAGCTGATCACTTCGGCGCCGATCATACAGAGGAGCGGCTCCGTCCTGATGCGGCGACACTGCTGCCGAGGGTCGTGGCAGCGATGGGAGAACCATTTGCCGATTCCTCGGCCATTCCAACCTACCTGGTCTCAGAGGTGGCTCGGCGTTCGGTCACTGTCGCCCTGTCCGGCATCGGCGGGGATGAA
>SCVQ01000496.1 GCA_004296865.1 Nitrospirota bacterium | reverse complement strand
GCTCTTCCGATCTGATGGCGCTGTATCACTTGCGGGGAGATTCTGGACCCCGTGATCGCGAACAACCGTGAAAGTCGTCCATCGCCCCTTGTGGGACGATCGCGGAAAAAATTTGCCACGCAGCTCAGCTGAGGCGATCGCTGGCAGAGAGCCTTGCGCATCACACACAATAGACACACTCTCTACGACCGACCAGGGAATCAGCCACACCTTAAGAATTGTTGCGGCAGGCCAGGCGAGATAACGACCGCGAGGAGAGGAACGCGATGGGAGAGATGAACGAAGGACAGGGGGGCCAGGAGCGGAGCCAAGGGAAGCAGGACCTTATCCCGAACGTCAAACACGTGATCGCGGTCAGCAGCGGCAAAGGCGGGGTAGGGAAGTCCACGGTGGCCACCAATCTGGCAGTCGCCCTCGGTCTTTCCGGAGCGAAAGTCGGCCTGATGGATGCGGATGTCTACGGGCCCAATATCCCCATGATGATGGGAGTCACGAAGCCGCCCGAACAACAGGACGGCAAGATCAAGCCGGCCGAAGGCCATGGGGTCAAGTTGATCTCCATGGGATTCTTCGTACCGGAAGAAACAGCCGTCGTCTGGCGCGGCCCCATGATTCATACGGCCATCCAGCAATTTTTTCGCGACGTCATCTGGGGCGAGCTTGACTACCTGCTCATTGACCTTCCTCCTGGAACCGGCGACGCCCAACTGACCATCTCCCAACTGGTGCCCCTGTGCGGGGCAATCACCGTCACGACGCCGCAGGAAGTGGCACTGCACGACGTACGCAAGGGGCTCATGATGTTTCAGAAAGTGAACGTCCCCTTGCTCGGCATCATCGAAAACATGAGCTATTTTGTCTGCGGACACTGCGGCGAACGGACCGAAATCTTTTCCTATGGCGGCGGCGAACGAGCGGCAGAAAAATTGGGGATTCCGTTTTTAGGCCGGATTCCGATCGATCCCGCCATCAGGACCGGCGGGGACGCTGGGACGCCCATCGTGGTCTCTCATCCGGAGTCCCCTCAGGCAGCCGCATTCAGGGAAATTGCGGCCAAGATTGCAGCCCGATTCCCTGCCGGCGACGGCGGAAGCCAGCCGGGATCGCCAATTGAGAGTTTATTGAAAAAGCTCAAGCGCCCGATTGGAGCGAGTTAGCATGGCGGCATCATTCCGCGGCAGCCGCTCAATCTCACGCATTGGACACGGAGGGACCTGATGGCAGAATTCCTGCGAGTGACCGGCACGGCGGACGTTGCGCCTGGCAGCGGCATTGTGGCCGAGATCAACGGCCAGTCGATCGCCGTGTTCAACCAGGATGGGACCTTTTATGCGATCGACAACACCTGCGTGCATCGAGGCGGTCCTCTGGGCGAGGGCGAATTTGATGGCGATACGGTGACCTGTCCGTGGCATAGCTGGCAGTACAGCGTGAAGACGGGGAGATGCCTTACCAACCCATCAGCCTGCGTGAAAACGTATGAAGTGAAGGTCGAAGGTTCGGACATCAAGGTGTTGCTCTGATCCGATTCTCCGCTTGAGCCCTGTTGAGTCCCCTGCGGGCATCCTGCATAATGGGTCTTGATGGACCGTCAAGACTTCTTGTCTCTCTACCGCCACATGCTCCTGATTCGCCGGTTTGAAGAAAAATCGGCGGAAATGTACGCCCTGGCCAAGATCGCCGGATTCCTGCACCTCTACATCGGTGAGGAAGCGATCGCAGTGGGTGCCATCGCCGCGATCGAACCGGATGATTATGTGATCAGTTCCTACCGCGACCATGGTCATTGCCTGGCGCGAGGGTCGGACCCTCGCCTGGTGATGGCTGAGCTGTTCGGCAAAGCCACCGGCCTCTGCAAGGGCAAGGGGGGCTCCATGCATCTCGTGGACGCGGCCCGCAATTTCATGGGCGGGTACGCGATCGTGGGCGGGCACCTGCCACTGGCAACCGGCCTGGCTTTTGCCGCTCAGTACCAGAAGCGGGATCAGGTGGTCCTGTGCTTCTTCGGGGAGGGAGCCCTGCCCACCGGGCAAGCCCATGAGGCCTTCAACCTAGCAGCCTTGTGGAAACTCCCGGTAATCTTTATCTGCGAAAACAACCGCTACGGGATGGGAACCCCGGTCAAGAAAGCTGTGGCCCTCTATTCGAACATTGCCGAGACCGCCCGGTCGTACGGCATTCCAGCCGAACGGGTGGATGGAATGGATGTTCTGGCTGTGCAGACACTGATGTGCGTAATTGTGCCCAAGGTCCGTTCTGCGCAGGGGCCCTATTTTGTCGAGGCGACGACTTACCGGTTCATGGGCCACTCCATGGCCGATCCGGCCCACGGGCACTACCGAACCAAGGAGGAAGTCGAAGAGGAGCGCCGGCGAGATCCCTTGGCGCTGCTTCGGCGGACCATGCTGGACCAGAATCTCGCCGGCGACGCGGACCTGAAGCTCGTCGAGCGTGACGTGACTGAAGCCATCGCGGCGGCCGTGAAGTTTGCCGATGAGAGCCCATTCCCGCCACGGGACGCCTTGTACGAACATGTTTATGATGAGTAGGCCGCTCTCATGATGATTTCC
>SCVQ01000495.1 GCA_004296865.1 Nitrospirota bacterium | reverse complement strand
ATCTTAATGTCGCTAAACACAGCGTCGTACTCCCGCAAGCCCCCCTTCGTCACGGCTTCTTCACCGCCGGACGCAAGCTCAACCTGAAAGCCGGCTCGGCTGAGAGCTTCGCCCAGCATTTCGCGATTGTGTCGATCGTCATCCACCACCAGAATCCAGCGTTCAGCCTCCATCAGGGCCTCCCGTTGAACGTTCGCATTTCCAGGTTGGCAAATCAATAGTGAATACCGTGCCCTGCCCGACGGTGCTCTGGACCGCAAGCCGCCCACCGCTCGACGACACGACTCTGAGGCAGATCGCCAGCCCAAGTCCTGTCCCGCCCTCCGCGTGTCGCGTGGTAAAAAACGGCTCGAAAATTTTTCCGAGATGCTCAGGTGAAATCCCTTCTCCGGTGTCACGGACGGTCAGCCGGACCGCCCCTGCGCGTAACGCCGACCCTCCCCCCAGCACTATGCTTCCGACCGGCCGTTCGCTTAAGACTTGGCAGGTATTCACCTCCAACTCACCGCCTCTCGGCATAGCCTGGATGGCGTTCGTGGCAAGGTTAAAGATCATTCCATGGATGGCGCGCCGATCTCCTGCAACCGACGGGAGGTGCGGTGTTAGATCGGTCTTGACGGTGATATGCCGGCTTGGAAGACCAGGAGAGAGCAAGGCGACGACCTCCTGTATGACTGAGTTCAGATCCACAGAGGCTGGTCGAACCTGCACGCGGGTTGAATCCAAGATGTGTTGGATGATCCCAACCATGCGGTCGCTTTCGCACTTGATGATGGTCAGGTGTCGATCCCTATCACGAGGATCGTCGTCCTTGAGGAGCATCTGGAGGTGGCCGGAAATTGCATTGAGGGGGTTCCCCAATTCATGCGCCACTACGGCCGAGAGCTCACCAATCGCGGCCAGTTTCTCAGTACGTTCGACCTGGATTTGGGCCTCCGCCAGCATCAGGTTAGTCCGGCGAAGCTCGGACGTGGCCTCGCTTACCTTGGTCACAAGGGAATCATTCAAACTCCGGACTTCACCCAATAGTCGTTCCTTGTCAGTCATAGCCTCACGGACCCGACCGAGTAAACGGTTGAACTGAGTGGTAACTTCCTGGATGTCCGATGGTCCCGTCACGGACGCTTCGCTTGACAGGTCCCCCGCCTCGGCGCGTCGCATTGCCAGCAAGAGCCGGCGGATTGGTCGGTGGACCTTTACGCGGATAAACACCAGAAATGCCAGGCACGTGAGCAACACCGCTCCTAACGCAATATTTTTCGCCAGCTCACGCTCTTTCTTGATCAAACGATCATACTTCCACAGCGAAAAGCGCCCGCGGAGGGCTCCCACCACGCGACCGTCTTTCATAATGGGCGCAGCAATAATCCATGCCCGGTCACTCGTGGAGTCATCGAAGTGCGCCATCGAACGACCGGCGGACACTTCGCCCCACTCATGGGCACTCAGGGTACTGGCTGCATCGTTCGGATCACTGCTCAGGATTAGTCTTCTGGAGTCGGGAGACACCTCGAACACCTGTAGTTGGCGAATGCCGGGACGAAGCTCAAAGATATCCTGGAAAGCCTCTTTCAATGCGGCCGCATTATGGATATCCCCTTGGGCATTTCGAATGATTCGACTGACCGAAGCCGATGCGCGGAGGAACTCGGCGTGCAGATTTTCGGCAGCGATTTCTTCGATCACCACCTTGTCAAGGAGGTCTTGCGTGGCGATCGCGAGTCCGACCAGGATGACTCCGACGCTCAACACCCAGAGAAGAACTCCTCTGAAACGCCAAAAGCTCATATCAGTCTGGCCAAACGTTTTGCTCGACACCCCCTCATCAGTCTAGCACGTGCCTCCTTAGGTCAACAAACGGTCGGAAGGATTCAAGGTGAGGGCTCACCTCCCTCGCTTCGCCCGGCATCCCATTGACGGACTGCCGGGGTTGATAAGGACGGCACGTTGAAGTGCTCCGGCAGCAGCGCAAACTTAGGATTCTGACTCGCATACAATTTTTGAAGCGGAGGTGGTCCAGCGCGAGCATCTTGGCGATGATCTGCTGGGCTTGCGCATGGCCGGCGGCCCGGATGCGCAGCCCTTCGGCTATAGGATGAAGCAATTTTCCATTGGTCTTGCACGGAATCGAGCGTGGCCATGTCCAGCGGCGCGCCCTGCCTTTCACAGCCATAGCAGGTCAGGAGCCAGAACAGGACTTGTCGTCCGGCATGGCGGAGCCTCGACATCCCAACATCACCCCGGCCGCGCTTGCTTCAGGGACAGACACCTTCAGTTCAGCGCGTGTCCGTTCAGCAGCACAACTTCGTAATCCCATCGATGCGCCACCAATTCCACTTGCTGCCGTTTCTGCAGGTGATTCAAGGCGCTGAAGAGGGTGTGCCAGGTACAGTCAGGAAGAGCGGTAGCGATGGCCGAAAACATCAACCGTCGGTGCTCCCGCAACAGAGCGAGTATCCGTCCCTGGATCTCGGAATCAACGGCCATCAAATTGGGAGGGGTTATGATGCCTCCTGATTTTGGTGTCGGCATCGTGCTTATCGGAAAAGGACTTGCTCGTTGGTAATGCAACTCCTGCTCCCAATCCTTTTGTCTGCGAAGCAACCTCTTCTGCCTGCAGACTTGCCGCCAAGTGTAAGCCGCCGTAAACTACGAAAAAATCGCATGGATGCCTAACAGAGAGACAGCTAAGCCGAATCAATTCCCCCGACCTTCGTAACCAGAGCCTCTTCGCACAGTGCGTCATGTGCGAAACCGCTCATTCGATAGCCATTCAGTCTAACGCCTCATCATTCGCATGCTTCCAACAGCCGGTGCATACTGTAACTTTTTGACACGCTGTGCCATTATGTCGCAGCGCGTTCTCGTCGCTTCTCGACCAATTCGAAGCGTGTGGCAGGTTCTACTGATAACCCCAGTCGCTCACTATGACTCGGGCCCAGATGGTTACAACCTTTCAGCGACTATCCTTTCACACGTATCGATGAGGCGCTTAGGCTTTCACTCCTACCGATGTGGTTGACAG
>SCVQ01000051.1 GCA_004296865.1 Nitrospirota bacterium | reverse complement strand
GTCTGTCGTTCTTTTTCGGCATTTCCGGACGGTTGGGGCAGGGAGCCGGGCTGGACTTCTTCCAGGTCCTGGTGCTGCCGTTTACGCTCCTGGCCGCCTGGCTCGGTTACCTCGGCCTGCCCGATGCGGTGAGTTCCGGGCTCGTCATCGTCCTGACCCCGCCGGTGGCGGTGGCCATGCTGATCTTCCGCGGCCACTTGTTTGCCGCCCTGCATGGCTCGTCGCGTCGTCAACGGCTCTTCCGCGAAAGAACGATATAGCGTAATGGAGGGCAGACTCGTCAGATCTCGGCGACCGGGACCGCCCGCTCGCCCTCGCACACCGTACAGACTTTCCCCGGCACCCCCTCACTCGGGTAGGCCGGGCCCAGCGCATATTTGGTGTCCAAGGCGACGATTTCCGTCCCTTGATAGGTCCAGAGCCGGTGGCATCTGGGGCAACAATACCACTGGGTATAAGCCGGCCACTCGCGATCGCGCATTGTCATGCTGTCGTTGTCCTTTTTCGACCCTGGGCCCGACCGGAAGCATACATTGCCTGAGTCTGCTTCAACTCACCATTCGGAACGTCAGTGGGGCTGTGGCGGAGCGGAGGGGGGCGGCACATCGACGAGGAGCGCATGGCCGCTGATGGTCCAATCCGAACAACCCATCGGCAGCAGGATCAGGCTCAGCAAAAAATACCTCAACTGTTCCGTCGCGCCGATATGCTCCGCTGCGTTCGCGCCCAGCTCAGGCAGTTTTTCCTGGAGCGTGGCATGGACGAGGTGGTCGTCCGCCAGACCGGTGGAGTAGTTCCCGCAACTGTTCGATTCAAACGAAAAGTTTCCGGCCTCCGTCACCTTGCCGGCCTTGGCGGCGGCCTGCACCTGAGCCTGCGTAAACTGCTCGGAGTAGAATCCCCGACCCTGACGATAGGATTCTGAAGGCGCGCAGGCGGTCAAGAACAACAACGCAAGCACCAGAGGAGCAGGCAGAAACCAAGCGTGACGAGAGATGATCATAAGACTCCAAAGAAGGGGGAAGACTTTTCTAAACCCGCAGGCCCGCCCCATTTTACAAGAGCCTATACGGAAAGACCACTTGAAAGTACCTGCCAACAGTCCACATCTTTCGTGGGCCTGCTTTGGGCAAGAACAGTGACTGACGACCTCGGAAACACAAAACCACCCAACGCTTGACTCTACCACGTCTCAGTGTCACAAAAGGTTATATGAAATCCTGGACGACCAAACTCCGTGACTGGCAGGCTCGAGCGGAGCATGCGGTGTTGATGCACCCGACACTCGATTTTCTGGCGATGGCGACCCCGGCGGCGGGCAAGACCCAGTTTGCGCTCAAGATCGCCCATCGGTTTTTAAGCGATCGGGCGGCTGATCGAATCTTGGTGGTCTGCCCGACGAATCATCTCCGCACCCAGTGGGCCCTCGCTGCGAGCCACGTCGGCATTCACCTGGACCCGGCCCTGACCAATGAGCAGCGCCAGGAGGCCTCGGATTATCAGGGGGCGGTTGTGACCTACCAGCAGGTCTGCCTCAATCCCGGCGTCTTTGCGGGAGGCTGCCGACGGCGCCGGACCCTGATCGTTTTTGACGAGATCCACCATGCCGGCGACGGCAAAGAGTGGGGGATGGCGCTCCGGGAGGCTTTTGTCAACGTCGTCTTCCGGCTGTCGCTCTCGGGCACACCCTTCCGCAGCGACAACGCACCCATCCCGTTTGTCCGGTATCGAGACGGACAGAGCCAAGCGGATTTTTCCTATGGCTATCGGGAGGCGATCCGGGATGGCGTCTGTCGGCCGATCCTGTTCCCGAGCTATGACGGGGACCTCACCTGGCTGTCGGATCGCGGACAACACTCCCATACGTTCGATGAGGGGTTGACGGGCGAGCTCAAGCGGGAACGACTGAAGACGGCGTTGCTCCAGGCCGATTGGCTTGGCGAGGTCATTCAGGATGCCCATCGGACGCTAATCCGGGTGCGGAAGGATGAGCAGCGCGATGCCGGCGGCTTGATCGTCGCGATGAATCAGGCGCATGCGCAGTCGGTGGCAGATCTGCTGCGGGCCGTCACGGGCGAGAAGGCTGCGGTGGCCGTCTCCGATGACCCGGCGGCCTCTCGGAACATCCAGGCCTTCGGGGACAGCGGGGCCCGGTGGCTGATCGCGGTCAACATGGTGAGCGAAGGGGTGGACATGCCCCGTCTTCGTGTCGGAGTCTATGCCACGAACGTCTTGACCGAAATCTATTTTCGGCAAGTCGTGGGACGCTTCGTCCGAATCCAAGCGGGAATGCCGAAGCCCCAGCGAGCCTGGTTGTATCTTCCCAAGGATCCGACCCTCGTGGAATATGCTCAACAGATCACCATCGAGCGGGATCATGTGATCGAGGAAGAGCCCCCACCTCAACGGACGCTGTTTGACGTGCAGGCGCCACATACGTCAGTCAGTGGCTACGTACCCTTGAAAGGGGTCGCCAGGGCCGATACCCTCATCAGCGCGGAAGAACCAGGGGGGAACGGGGAGACGACTGGCGAGGAGGAGCCTTCGCGCCATGAACACAAGACGCAACTCCGGCAGCGTCATCAACGTTTCGTGGGCATCGTGGCCCGCAAAGCCGGCGTCACGCACATGCAGGTCAATGCCGAACTCAAGCGACAGACGGGCAACCGCATCGACGAGGCGACGGTGGAGCAGCTCAAGGCGCGTATCCGAATTTTAGAGCGATGGCAGGAGCGAGGCTGGGATGGGAAGGTGTGAGCCTCACGGGGTCTGG
>SCVQ01000001.1 GCA_004296865.1 Nitrospirota bacterium | reverse complement strand
CAGAAACTTCCGCTTCACTTCGTCATGCGGGACCACCCTTTCTTCATCTGCCGCCCTCATCGCTTTCGCAATTTTCCTGCGAACATACCGTTCGTAGTCAAAGCTGGTGGTCGGCAATGCTTTATGCATGGGCCTTCTCATAGGCTGGGGACTGAGCCTCGACTTTTCGCATCGCTTCGCGGTCATACACCCGTTCATGGCAGGACGGACACTCATGGAACTCTAGATCGCGGACCGTGTACGTTTGGCCATGATGCTCGCCGACCCAATCCCGCCGCACTTTCTTAATTTTCTTACTGCCGCAGGCCGGGCATTTAGTGACTTTCACCATAAATTTCCTCTTACAATGCTCGTTTCGAGGAGACAAGAAAATAGTACGTGTCCATACAGTTTTGTAAACCGCCACGGCATTCAGAATGGACTCCGCCACGTCCAGTTCCGTCAGACTATCTGCTTCCATTTCCACACGCGCCTTTTCGCTGAACGCATAATGCCCAGCAAGGACTGCTCGCTTGATACGAACAAGGACATCACTCATGGTTTACGGATGCGCCTCTCTCCAATTTCGGCCGATGCCAAAATCCACCTTCAGCGGCACCGAGAGACCCAGGTGCGGACCGGCCTTGACCATCTCCGACCGCACGAGTTGCTTGGCCTGTTCCAAATCTTTCTCCGGCGTCTCGAAAATCAACTCGTCGTGGACCTGCAAGATCATCTTCGTGCTCGGCAGGTCGGCTTTCAACCGCCGGCTGACCGCGATCATGGCCACCTTGATCAAATCTGCTGCCGAGCCCTGGATCGGACTATTCACCGCCATCCGCTCCCCGAAGCTCCGTTGGGTTTGATCAGAACTGGTCAGTTCCGGGATCGGCCGGCGGCGGCCCAGAATCGTCGTCACATAGGCCTTCTGTTTGGCTTCTTCGATCGTCCGGTCAATGAAGGCCTTCACGCCCGCATACCGTTCGAAGTAGGCATCGATGTATTTCTTCGCTTCCTGCTGCGAGACACCCAAGGTAGACGAGAGGCCATAAGGGCTGATCCCGTAGAGGATGCCGAAGACTACGGTCTTGGCGACGCGGCGCATCTCCTTGGTGATCTGATCGGGAGCCAGGCCGAAAATCTCGACAGCGGTAGCCGTATGGATGTCCTCCCCTCGCTCAAACACCTTGAGCAATCGCTCATCCCGCGAGAGATGCGCCAGGATGCGCGGCTCGATCTGACTATAGTCGGCGGACAGGAGCGTATGGCCCGGCGCAGCCACGAAGGCCTCGCGAATCCTGAGCCCGTATTCCCCCTTCACCGGGATGTTCTGCAGGTTTGGCTCGGAGGACGACAGCCGGCCGGTGGCTGTGACGGTCTGGTTCAGCGAGGTATGCAAGCGGCCGGTCTCCGGGCTCACGAGCTCCGGTAGCGCGTCCATATAGGTGGACTTGAGCTTGCTGAGGCTCCGGTAATTGAGGATCTGCGCCGGCAGGTCATGCTGCGTCGCCAACTGGGTCAGCGTTTCTTCATCGGTCGAATAGCCAGTCTTCGTTTTACGAACGGGCTTGAGTCCCAGCTTCTCGAAGAGGATCGTGGCAAGCTGCTTGGGGGAATTGACGTTGAAGTCCTCCCCGGCCAGGCCCGCAATCTGCTGCATCATGCGGTCCAGTTCGCGCTCCAACTCCTTGCTGAGTTCGTGCAGCGCCGCAACGTTCAGACCGAACCCGTTCCGTTCGATCTCGGCCAGCACCGGCACCAGCGGCATTTCCACTTCCTCGAACAGCCGCAGGCTCCCCTGCTGCTCCAACCGTTCCTTGAGAAGCGGCACAAGCCGGCGGACGACGGAGGCCGCTTCTGCGGCTTTCTGCCCGTCACCGGCTTGGGCGGCATCGGCCTGAGTAAACAGATCCTTCGGCGGCTCGGCTTCCTGCTCGACCTGTATCACGCCCAGACGATAGCCCAAGAGATCCAGCGCGACTGCCTCCAAGGTATGGGTCCTCCGGTTGGGGTTGAGCAAATAGGCCGCGATCATCGTATCGAACCACGGAGGGGTGACCTCCACGCCCGCGCGGTGCAAGGCCAGCAGAGCCGGCTTGAGGTCATGCGCCGCCTTGATCACCGTCGGGCTGTGCAGCAGTTCCGCCAGGGGACGGAACGGCTTCGGCGCAAACACCGTCTTGTCGTCGGAAACACTGAGGGCCAGCCCTTGCAGGTCCGCCATGACAGCGGAGGGACCACTCATCACGCAGGCCAAGGCCAGGCACGGTTCCCGCGCAGCCCTGTCGGCAAAGATTTTCGCTCCGGCCTCGTTCGTGATCGTGGGGGCCGCTTTGACCATTCCGGTCTCGTGGCCCGGCAGGATCGCTTTGAGCAACGTCGGGAATTCCATCTCCCGGAACAGCGCCACGAGCGGCTCGGTCGGCGGCGGCGCAACCCGGAACCTGGCCGGCTCGAAGTCCACCGGCGCATCGATGTGGATCGTGGCCAGTTGCCGGCTGAGGCGGGCAATGTCGGCCTGCTCGAGCAAGAGCGCCTTGGTCTTGGGCGGCGTCACCTCCTGCACCCTCTGCAAAAGTTCCTCGATCGTCCGGAACTGCCCGATCAATTTCATGGCCGTCTTTTCGCCGATCCCCTTCACGCCGGGAATGTTGTCCGTGGCATCGCCCATCAACCCCATGATCTCGACGACCCGCGCCGGCTCCACGCCGAAGCGCTCGCGGCACTCGGCCTCCCCGAACCACTTGTCCTTGACCGGATCGTAGATGCGGATCGACGGCGTGAGGAGCTGAAACATGTCCTTGTCGCCCGTGACGATCACCACCTCGAGCCCGGTTGCTTCGGCCTTGCGGGCCAAGGTGCCGATCAGGTCGTCCGCTTCGTAGCCGGACAGCCGCACCACCGGCAGGGCGAAAGCTTCGACGACGCGGTGGATGTAGGGAATCTGCGACTGCATGCCCTGGGGCATCTCCGGCCGATGCGCCTTGTAGGCATTGAATTCTTCATGGCGGTGCGTCGGGCCCTTTTCGTCGAAGACCACGGCCAGGCAGTCCGGCCGGTGCTCGCGCAGGATCTTCATCAGCATCGTGGTGAAGCCGTAGACGGCGTTGGTCTGGATGCCCTTCGAGTTGGACAGGGGAGGAAGCGCAAAATAGGCGCGGTAGATATAGGCGCTCCCGTCGATCAGGTAGAGGGTCTGGCGTGGCTGTGCAGCTGGTGTCGGCATGGCGGGATAATTGCGTGGTTCCATTAAGGATCATTGGTGATGGTCAGCGGGGGCCGGCCGAATTTTTCCCTGATGCCGTTGATCGTCCGGAGCACGGACGGCTGGCCGACGAACTTGCCCTCCAAGCGGCGCTTGCCTGGGAAGTCCAGGAGCGAGAGGCCGATCAACATCGTCAGGATGCCTTGTCCCGGCAAGAAGAGCATGGCAAACCCGGCTATCAGGAAGACCGCCCCCACCACATTTTTCAACACGTGGCCCACCATGCGGAGCACCGGATGGTGATTTTCCATCCAGGTACGTGGATGGCGCTCGTCGAAATAGTGGGGCGGTAATCTGACGAGGATGATGGGAATCGCAATCAGGCTCCCGACAAAGCCGGCGACCGACAGCGCAAACAGGGTAAGGAGCACGTCTTTGGTGAGGAATGCCTCCATCAAGCGGGCATCCTAGCATGCGACCTGTGGGCGTACAAGCGACCGGAGGCGCGACCGTCCACCCTCCGCCACCCTCCGCATGGTTTACGCGCCGACGGCATCGGGCTATAATCGACTCTGTGAAGCCGCTCGACGTGACCGGAGAAAACCTGACGCTCCCCGCCTTCTATGAGGTGGTCCTGGGCGGGCGGCCGGTCCGGCTTGCTCCTCGCGCAAAACGACGGATGGCGGCGGCCTACGACGTGGTCAGACGCGCGGCGGCCGGGGATGATCCCATCTATGGCGTGACCACCGGCTTCGGCAAGCTGGCCGATCAACGAATCCCCCACGCCGACATCGGACAACTGCAACTGAACCTGCTCCGCAGCCATGCCGCCGGCGTGGGCGAACCCTTGTCCCGCGAAGAAACCAGGGGCATCCTGTTATTGCGCGCCCATGTGCTGGCCCGAGGGCACAGCGGCGTCCGACCGCTGGTCGTGGATCGTCTCCTGACCCTGCTGAACCGCAACATCCTGCCGGTGATCCCGTCACGAGGATCGGTCGGGGCGAGCGGCGACCTCGCCCCGCTGGCCCACCTGGCCTTGCTCCTGATCGGCGAGGGGGAAGCCTGCGTCGATGGGAGGCGGAAAACGGGACGGGCCGCGCTGGCGCAAGCCGGCTTGAAACCCCTGCGACTGGAAGCCAAGGAAGGACTCTCCCTCGTCAACGGAACCCAGGCGATGCTGGCGCTGGGGCTGCTGGCGCTCCGGCGAGCCGAGGTGCTGGTCGATGCGGCCGACGTTGCCGGCGCCCTCTCCCTGGAAGCGCTCCAGGGCACCCCGGTGGCCTTCGACCAGCGGATTCACCGGCTTCGCCCCTATCCCGGCCAGCTCTCCGTCGCCGCCAACTTGCGCGCGCTGACGGCCGGCAGCCAGATCCGCGCGTCGCACATGACCTGTCCCCGCATTCAGGATGCCTACAGCTTGCGTTGCATGCCGCAGGTCCACGGCGCCGTGCGTGACGCGCTGGACTACGTGAGGACCGCGCTGCGCATCGAGATGAACAGCGTCACCGACAACCCGCTTGTGTTTCCGGAGCAGGGGGAGATCCTGTCCGGCGGGAACTTCCATGGCCAGCCGCTGGGATTGGTCCTGGACCATCTGGCCATCGCGATGACCGAACTGGCCAGTATCTCCGAACGGCGCATCGAGCGGCTGATCAACCCGGAATACGGCGACCTGCCGCCGTTTCTGAGCCCGCACCCGGGGTTGAATTCCGGCTTCATGATGGCCCAGGTCACCGCCGCCGCGCTCGCCTCCGAGAACAAAGTGTTTTCCCACCCGGCCTCGGTGGATTCGATTCCGACCTCCGGCAATCGCGAGGACCACGTCAGCATGGGGATGGGCTCGGCCTTGAAGCTCGCGCAGATCCTGTCGAACGGCGAACATATTCTGGCCATCGAACTGCTCTGCGCCGCCCAGGGGGTGGATTTTCACCGACCCTTGCGAGCGGGAACAGGCAGCCGCCTCGCCCTGAAGCTCGTCCGGCAACGGGTCCCAGGCCTGGGACAGGACCGTGTCCTGGCCCCCGACATCGAACAGATTCGCACCTTGGTGGCTGGCGGAGCGCTGACGGCAATCTTGGCTGCATCCCGCCTGACCGCATCCCGACGCCCCGGCGTCACCAAGAGAAGGAGCCCGTCATGAACGACCTCCCGCATCTGCACAGTGCAGGCTGCTCGACTGCCCTGCGTGCCGGGCTGTTGCTGACCGCTGTTTCCCTCTCCGCCCCCTTGGTCCTCAACGCCCCCGCCGCGGAACATCCCTCGCCGTCATCGCCAAGCAGCGAGGGATTGCAGGTCGAGGTGGTGAAGAAAGGACTTGGAAAGGAAGTGACGATCAGGAAGGGGAGCAAGGAATGGTACATGCTGGTCGAGGTGACCGAAAGCAACTCCGTGGTCATCCGGCAGGAGAA
>SCVQ01000050.1 GCA_004296865.1 Nitrospirota bacterium | reverse complement strand
GTAGAACCAGAGGTTCAGCGGGGGCGAGACCAGGCTGCTCCGGACCTGGCGCAGCGCATCGCTCAACAGGGAGAGGAAGGCGAAGACCACCAATATCCCCGCCGCCCCGACCCACAAAGAATTTCCCAGGACAAACCCGGTCAGCATGCCGATCGTGCCCCCGTTGATCGCCAGGAACAGCGCCGGATGGGACTCGGGCCGGCCCCGCCCGGTCAGGAGCAGGGGGGGGATGAACGACAGGAGGGCGCCCAGGATGATCTGGGCGACCCCGCCGACCAGCGCGCTGTGCACGTGCAAGACCCGGAAGACTGGCGGGAGCGGCTTCCCCAGCATCGTGCCCAGGAAGAGGGCGAGGCCCAGGGCGGCGGACAGGATCAACCAGAGCAAGCCGGTCAGCCAGAACGTCGGGGGACGAACGTGCCAATGCGTCATGACGATTCCCTCATTTCTTACTCGGGTAAAAAGTAGAAATGATTGGTCGGGCCCTTCCCGTGGCCGATGGCCAGGCCGTGGCGGATGGCTTCGGTGACGTACATCTTGGCGGTCCGGACGGCATCGGGCACCGCTTTCCCTTTGGCGAGTTGAGCGGCGATCGCTGAAGCGAAGGTGCAGCCCGTGCCGTGGGTATGGGGGGTCTCGATGAACTCGCCTTTGAACAGGTTGAAGAATCGGCCGTCGTAGAGCAAGTCGGTGCCCTTCTCGGTGGGCAGGTGTCCGCCCTTGATGACGACATGCCGGCAGCCCAGCTTGTGGATCGCCTTGGCGGCCTGACGCGCGTCGGCCATGGACTTGATCGACAGGCCGGACAGGCGTTCCGCCTCGTGCACGTTCGGGGTGACGACGAGGGCCAGCGGGATCAGTGTGGCCTTGAGGTGGTCCACGGCGTCCTGCTGCAGGAGGGGGTGGCCGCTCTTGGCGACCATGACCGGGTCCACGACCAGATTGACGGCCCGGTACTGGATGAGCTTCCGGCTCACGGCATCCACGATCTGGGCGGAGGAGAGCATCCCGGTCTTGACCGCCGCCACCTCGAAGTCGTCGAAGATCGCGCTCAACTGCGCCTCGATGATCGAGACCGGCAGGTCGTGGATCGCCGTCACGCCCTGGGTGTTCTGCGCGGTGATCGACGTGATCGCCGACAGCCCATAGACGCCGTTGGCCGACATGGTCTTCAGGTCGGCCTGAATCCCGGCGCCTCCGCCCGAGTCCGAGCCCGCAATGGTCAGCACTTGTTTCATAGGGACTGCTCCAGGACTCTTTTATACGAGAATTGGGCCGTCACAGTAAAGGTGTCGGGACCGGATGAGTTGCGAGACCATAGGAATCTCTGTATAAATCACTTTCGGTTGACCTGGAGTGAGCATGCTCAAAGCGCTGCTTTCTTGTGCCGTTCTCCTCTGCACGGCCTGCGCCGGTCCGTCTTTCATCTCGCGGCCCGTGCACAACGACCCCTCCTGGCTCGTCCGCCTGGATGCCTATGCCGATATCGGCAAGGGAACCGAACTCCGTTATAACCATCCGGCCGAATGGAACGAGGCCGAACTGAGGGAGATCCTCGGACGGCTTCTCTTGCAGGAACGTGTCGGCCTGCTTGAGCAGAAACCGCCCCCGCAACCGGCGTTCTCTCCCGACGAGATCGACTTCCTGACTCCCAGGCTGCAGGAGGCCTTCCGCATGGCCCGCCCATCGGAGTGGGTCGTGTTCTCCGTCGCGCGTTCCACCGGGGCGACGCAAGAAGTCACCTCCGGCGGCTTCTTCCTTAAAGATCGACGCCTGCACGTGCTTCTTGCCAACCATCGGGAGCCGGTCTCGCCGGAAGAAGCCATGGCGGTCCGAGAAAACCCTGTGAGCGGGCTCAAGGGAAGAGGTAATATTTTGACCTTCGACCCGGCCCGCTTTGTGCTCACCACGCAGACCAGTTGGCTGGGGGGCTATTCCGGCGCTGCAGCCAGCGAGATGATTTTGGACCAGACGGGCTTCCTCGAAGCGGCGCGGCGACCGGTTATGCCGATGGCTCCGGCCCTGGCTCTTCCGCCTCCGACCGCCGCCCCGGCCACGACTCCGGCGGCGGCTCAACCCACGCCTTCCGTAGCGCCGCAACCTCCGGCGTCACTGCCGGCCCAGACCAAGACTGGCGGTGCAGCCAAGCCCAACGTGCAAACCCAGATGCAGAAACTGCAAGAAGAAATCGAGCAGCTGAAGCAGAAACTCGCCGAACAATCCGAAGAACTCGCCAAACTCAAATCCAAATCCGCCGACACGAAGCCCTCAAAGAAAAAAACTGCGCCCAAACAACCCGCTCAGTAAACGGATGCCGTGGCCGGTTTAGGCTTTGCCGCTCCCACGGACTGGTCCTGCTATCGCTGCCGGCGTGACTTTACCGGTGCTCAGTGCTACCATCTTGTCGTGTTCATGTTGGGTGTATGGGGCAGAGGAGTGTAGGTATGGCGCTGGCCACTACATTACATATCTCTCAAGAGGACATTGCTTCGTTCTGCCGACGGAATCAGATTAAAGAATTGGCGCTCTTTGGTTCCGTACTGCGTGATGATATTCGCCCGGACAGCGATGTCGACGTACTGGTGGACTTTGAACCAAATGCTGGACATTCGTTGTTCGACTTTGTCTGGATGCAAGAAGAACTCGCCCGCCTGTTCGGAAGGAAAATTGATCTCGTCGAGAAATCCGGGTTGCTCAACCCCTTTAGGCGGTACGAGATTCTCCGCACGAGGCAGGTGATTTTTGCGGCCTGAAGGGCGTGATCCCGCTAGGAGAAGAACTGACGCCAGAAAAACTCCCGGCCAATTTCCCTAGCCATTGCAGGGACACGATACTAGACGGTGATAACAGCGGACTCTTCCTATGCAAGAGAGTAGACCGGCACGGTGATGACTTTGTCAGGCGATCCGGGGCTCTTCAAAAGCCCGTCAATTTTTCTTGCCACTTCTGGCAGCACCACCGTCTCACCACATTGCTTGCACACGCCGGCGGGAACTTTTTCCACAATGAACAACCGATTTTCCCACCAGATCTCCCGCTGGACAAGCCTCTCCTCGACACGGCCTCCGCAAAAAAAGCAATCCGAATAGGTGTGCGTCATGGCG
>SCVQ01000049.1 GCA_004296865.1 Nitrospirota bacterium | reverse complement strand
TCTCTCTTCGTAACGGTGCCAGCCGGCGAATGTTCCTTACAGTGGTCCGGCCTTGGCAGCCCCGGCTTTGGCAGCAGAGGCGCGCCGCCTTGCCCACCACAGCCAGCCCGCCGCCACGATCAGCAGCGCAAAGGCGATCGGCCCGTGCGGGCTCGCGTGCGCGGTCTGCAGCTCCCAGCCGAAGGCCACCAGCACCGCCATGTTGAGCCAGCCCGCGCGCCCCGCGAGCAGGAGCGAAGCGGCCACGAGCACGGAGACCGCGAAGGCCGCCCACGAGGCGGTGAGGCTGACCACCGAGCCGACGCCGCCCACCAGCGGATCGACCCAGAGCGTGTTCAGCAGCAGCACGACGCCCTCGACCTGCGAAGGGCTGAGCTTGCCCGTGGCCACCAGCTCCTGGACGGCGAGGAGGGTGCGGCCGAGCCCGATGCCGCCGATCGCGTCCAGCACCGTGAAGGCGACGGCAAAGACGAAGATCGCTGCGCGCGCGAGCCTGGCCGCGACCCTCGCGGCGGTGCCGTCGCCGGCGTCGACGTTGTTCACCATCAGCCACAGGCCCACGGCCACGAGGCCCACCATCGGCGTCTGGATCACGTGCATCACCAGCCACCAGTGCGGCCCGAAATAGGCGAGTGCCCAGTACTGCGGTTCGTGGTGGTGCGGCTGCGACAGGAATTCGTACATCCCGGGCTCGGCGGTGAAGCCGGAGGGATGGAACAGTTCGATGGTGATCAGCGCGATGGGCGCGACGAACAGGCAGAGCCACCAGAGGAGGTGTTTCATGGGGCGATCCTCGCAAGCCGCGGCGGTTTCGTTGTTACGCTTGTCGCAGCGTTTGCCCACAAGACACGGTCCGTAGGCTACATAGCATCGGAGCAACACCGACCAGCCGACGGGCTACACTCCTCGTTTCGTTGCAGCCTAGCTCGTCCCCAGGATGGTCCGTCCGCCGTGCCCGCCCCTATCATTTTTCCGGGGTGGGCCTTTCTGTTCGTGTTTTGTGGACGACGGGATCTCCCTGCTGGAATTCTGGCCAATGGGGAATAGTTGGTCGATCAACCGACTAGTTGGTGTTTTTGAATCTTGCGGCCTGTGCATTGAATTGACTCGCCCACCGCGCGTCTTGGCGAATCTTGGCGAAGTCAGTGTCCGTTTCGACGCTCAATTTAGTTATGGCGCTCTTCGACGCATTCAAATCGGCGCACTTCTTGAGCATTGCGATGGTTTGTTCATATGCATCGAGTCTCGCGTAGACAACAGCGAGGTTGTAGTAGGTGTTGTAGTCGGCGATTCCTCTGTCGACGACTTCCATAAAACAATCGATCTCTGCGCGGTGAATTTTTTCTGTACGCTCTTCGGGTGGCATAGCTGCTTCGAAGATGCAATGCATGTGCATCGTTATCCGCTCTTTTGCATCACTGTCCTGCTCCCTGCCGGCCAGCTGCAAGGCAATATGCAAAGCTTTTCGTCCAAGATTCTGCTGTTCGTTTGCTTTGGGATCTTTGAACCTCCGCAGCTTGTCGGCA
>SCVQ01000494.1 GCA_004296865.1 Nitrospirota bacterium | reverse complement strand
TGGTGACTCAGCGGCCGCTGTTCCTGACCAGCATCGCGGGAGCCTCTGCAGGCGCAGCCTGGGACGTCTGCTGGGCCGGCGCCTCTTTCACGGTCGGCGCAGCCGTCGTCGTCCTGGCGCAGCGGAACCCTAGCCAGTTGATCTTGACCGTCGGATCGGTGCCGTTCCGCATGGCGGCGCGCATCGTGGTCGTGCTGTCCATCCACCCCCCGCCGCGAAACGCCTTCTGCGTGCCCTTGTCGGGCCCCTTGGGGTTCCGGTCGGGCGCCGTAGCGTAATAATCCTTGTCATACCAGTCGGCCACCCATTCGGCCACGTTGCCCAACATTTGGTGTACGCCATAGGGGCTGACGGCATTCTCATACTTGTCCACCGAGATGATCGGGGGATAGAGGAGGAGGCGTTCGGGGCGGTCCCGCACTGGTCCGGAGAGCCCCGTCCGGCCGAAGTTCGCGCGGCTCAACCCGGCCAATTGATTGCCCCAGGGGTTGATGCGTCCATCCTCGCCTCGCGCGGCCTTCTCCCACTCGGCCTCGGTCGGCAGGCGCTTCCCGGCCCATGTGCAGTAGGCATCGGCGTCGTGCCAGCTCACGTGCATGATCGGATGATGCGCCATACTTCCCTGGAAGTTCCCGCCGTCGTACCGCCAGTCGATCTGTGGCGGCCGGTTCGTGGCCAACACGAACTTGAGGTACTGGAGCGCGGTGACCTCGTACTTGTCGATCTCGAAGGCGTCCAGATAAATTTTCCGCTGGGGTCGCTCGGCTTCATAGGCATTCCGATCCATTTTCTTGTCGCTGCCCATGAGGAATGCTCCGGCGGGGACCAAAGCCATGTCGTCCTTGACGGGCCAATTCGCGGCCCGCTCCATCGCGGTCTTCTTGCCTTCCGCGGTCCACTCCACGGCGATGTCTTGCGTGTCCAGACCCCAGGCGGCGCCGGCCAGCGCCAGCGCGATCGCGCCGGACAGGAGAGCGTTCACGATCTTGTTGTGCCTCGGCCACTGTGTGGACTGTTGCGAATCCATGTTCGGCTTCCTTCCGTATTGTGTGAAGCGTGAATCGTCATTTGTGAACCGTTAACTGCAAGAGCCCTGAGGTTTCCTGCGATCCGATAGGCGCTTCATGCTTCACGTGTGACGCTTCACGAGCATCCTGCGCGCAACGGAATCCGATCAGGTAGCTCCGATGGTCCGGCGCGTGCGCTCCGCGTCCGGCCGACCGTGCGACTTCAGGATCTTCGTTCCACGATCCTCCCCGATAGACCCGATCCTCGCCCCACTCTGGTCCGGTCGGGTTGAAGGCGGTTCCGTACTGGTAGTACTCAGGGTCGAACCAATCCGACACCCATTCGGCGACATTCCCGGCCAACTGATAGACCCCGTAGGGGCTGACGCCCTGATCGTACCGATCCACGTTGGCCAACGGCGGGTATTTGACGCCGCGCTTGGAGCCGGGATGGGCGATATTGCTTTTCTTCCATCCGGCCGGTTCGTTGCCCCAGGGAAACTTGCGGGCATCCCCGCCT
>SCVQ01000493.1 GCA_004296865.1 Nitrospirota bacterium | reverse complement strand
CATGAGTGACGACGAGAATCGGATCGGCAGCAGGAGCGGTGCTGGCCCGTTCGATTGCCGCCACCGCACGTGTTTGGACTTCGCCCAACGTTTCGCCGCCGGGTGGTCGAGCTTTCTGCGGTTGACTATAGAGGTTGCGGCGGATGATTTCATCCGCCAAATCCTTCCAAAACAGTCCCTCCCACTGCCCCACGCCAATTTCGGTGAGCCCGCGATCTGTCTGGATGGCCACGTGTAACGCCGCCCCCAGGATCTCGGCCGTTTGAAGTGTTCTGGAGACCGGGCTCGAATAGAGTGCCTGCACCGGTCGGTTCCTGAGTAATGTGGCTAGGCGCTTGGCTTGGGTCTCGCCGGCTTGGTTCAACGGAACCGGCCGTTCCCCCATGATCTGCCCGCTGCGGTTCCAATCCGTTTCCCCATGTCTGACAAGCAAAATTGTAGGCATCGTCCTCCGAGATGGCTTAAGGGTCTGTGGGGTGCGGCGTGGCCTTGTCTGTACCGAGCTTCACGCTGGCCCAGGTCTTCGCACCGTCCTGACTGCGATAGAGCCCACTCCCGTTCGTGCCGGCGTAGAGCGTGTGAGAGTCAGAGGGACTCATCGCCAGGGTGCGGATATTCAGCGTCTCCAAGCCTTGATTCATCGCCTGCCACGTCTGGCCCCCGTCAAGACTTTTTAGAATGCCGGCGCGCCCGCCTGCGTAAACGACGGAGGGGATGGTTGGGTCCAGCACGAGGCAACTGATGTATTGATCCGGCAAGGACAAGCCGATGCGGGTCCAGGTATCGCCTCTATCGACTGTCTTAAAGAGCCCTTTCGTCGTGCCGGCATAGACGGTGTCGGGATGATGGAAATCGATCACGAGGGTATTGATGCCCAAGGCCAGCGCGGCGTCCAGAACCTCGGCGGGGATGAGGCCGTTGTTGATCTTTTGCCAGGTGGCCGCCCCGTCAGTGCTGCGATAGGCACCGCCGGTGGTTCCGGCGTAGAGAATGTGGGGCCTGGAGGGGTCTAGGGCGACCGTGACCACAATGTGCACTTCCTTCATGCCGGACATCCGCTCGTGCCACTCCCGTCCTCCATCCGTGCTGCGAAAGACCCCGACCGTCGTCGCTGCGAAAATCGTTGCGCTGTCTCGAGGGTCGAAGACAAACTGGTTGACAACCGAAATGTGTTCTTTGAGCCCGACGTTGTGGGGTAGCCAGCGTTGCCCGCCGTCCGGGCTCTTGTAGACCGCGTCCGTCATGGTGCCGGCATAGACCGTTGCCGGATGTTGCGGGTCCAGCGCCAGCGTGAGCACGCGGTAGGAGCTGAGATCAGTGGGCATGCGTTCCCAGGACGTGCCGCCGTCCCGTGTCTTGTAGACGGATTCGTTGGTTGAGACATAGAGGATGCCGCGGTTGGTCGGGTGCAGGGCGATCGAAACGATGGTATCGCTGGTCTTGCCGCAGGAGCACAGAATGAGCATGAACAACGGGACTGCCAGGCGCCCGATGCGCGACGCGATCGCTCGCACGATCCTGTTTCTGCCGGTTTGTTGTCCGGAGGAGATCATAGTCGTTGCCTGTATCGTTCGGCGTAGCCGGTCATCTCGACGTAGCCGAGGCCTGTCATGGGGGCATCGTGCCACGTGCCGGCGACTTGCACGGCGCCTTCCCAATACGTCACTTGCGTGCTGCGGCGGGTGACTAATTCCTGATCCGATTGTCGTGGAGTCAGGGTCAGCGCGAGGCTCAGCGACGGCACGGAGATCCGCCAGCGGATCGGGTAGATCGCACCGCTAATTGGACTGGTCCAGTGATTCAAGATTTCAACTTGCACATCCGTGCGTGACAGGTGCAGAGGCCGGCCGTCCGGTGCGATCAGCGTGCCGGATGAAGCCAGATCGACAGTCCCGTCGGCACGGCGCAATTGGTATAGCATCAACTCGGTCCGGTTGCCCAGTTGCACGCTGAACCAATCCCACCCGACGAGCTCCTGTCCAAGCTCGCCTGAGCCGAACTCGTGGTCCATCCAACTCGTCCCGCTGACCGGCATCTGCTCCCCGTTCACCGTGATGGTGCCGACGGTGCCCAGGCGGGTCAGGGAATAATAGTGGGAGGCCTGGTCCGGTTGGCTGCCTTTCCGGCTGATGCCGGCTTCGCCGTGCACGACCGGGGCTTTCTCCGCCGTCACGGTGAGGTCGATCGAAAAATCTTCGGCCGAGGCCTGCAGGTGATGGCGATGGTCCTGTGGAGAGAGCGCCTCGGCGACCCAACGATCGACCCAGACCCGGAGGCGTCCGGTTTCAGCGCCGGCTTTGCCGAGCCCCGCGCGACTCACCTTTTCGGCATAGCGAAAGCGGGACTGGTCGTGGTCCGACAGGGCCAGATGAGCCAAATACAGGTGGCGGATCGCCCAGCGGGATGGATTTGATCGAACCGATTCCAGGACGATGCCCCTTCGGAAGAAAGTCAATTGATAGCCGAACTGTCGTCCGTCCTTTGTAGCGAGGTGCCCGGTGTAATACCACCACTCCGTGCGGAACCCATTATGGGACCCGTGGTCGCGCGGAAAGCTATATGTATAGAATGGGGCGGCGGCTTGGAACTCAGTGTGGGGGGCCGTGTTGGAAGGGGG
>SCVQ01000492.1 GCA_004296865.1 Nitrospirota bacterium | reverse complement strand
GCGCAGGACAAGCCGCGCCGGCCATGAGATTGCCGACCATGCTCCTCGTCGATGATGATCCGGCGATCATACGATTGTGCGGGTATTGTCTCGAAGAGGAAGGGTTTCGAGTGCTCAAGGCCATTGACAGTCGCGAGGCGTTGCACCTCTGCAGGTACTACCCCGGCGCGATCGATCTGCTGATCACGGATCTGGTGCTGGCACCCAAGACGTTGCAGTTGCGTGCCGGCGCGTCGCAACCGGTCTACATGAACGGCCTCCAACTGATGCGGCAGATTCTGGCGGTGCGACGCCAGATCAAAGTCATTCTGATGAGCGGGTATTCGGACGAGCACCTCGAATCGCTCTACATCATGAAAGGCGGATGGCCCTTTCTTCGGAAACCATTCAGCCTGACCACCCTCGTGGGGATGGCCCTCGAGATGCTACATATCCGGGAGGAGTCTGCCCGGACGCAAGCTGGACTGTGACATTGCAACCTGGGCGGTCTTCAATGGCGCGCACGGCCTGGATGAGGCCATGGTGCCGCCGATCGGAGTCGTCGCGCTCGGCGGTGTACTGCACCAAGTCCAAGACCGCCTGTGACGAGCTCTACTACCGAGAAGAAGACCTCGCGCCCCAGTTTGCGCGATTGTCCAGCGCATCGCCATTGGACCGGAGATGCGGGACTGGCTTATCCAGGCGTTAAAAGAAAGTCATCGGGAGGAGACGGCTTATCACCAGGAGGCCACTCAGCGCCTTGAGGAAGCCCATAGACGCTTTACCGGTCGCATTGAACAGGTGTACCTCGATAAGTTGGATGGGAAGGTCTCAGAGCGTTTCTGGCTGGAAAAAACCAGAGAGTGGGAAGCCGAGCGGGACCGAGTGCTCGATAAGCTCCGTGCGTACGATGGGGCTTCTGATCGGTACCATGAGGATGGCGTTCGGCTGTTAGAACTCGCGTCGAGAGCTTATGATCTCTATTCGAAGCAGTCGGCGGAACAAAAGAACAAATTCCTCCGAATCATGCTTTCGAACTGCATGCTGCAAGGCGGAAGTCTGCATCCCACCTACAAGAAACCCTTCGACATCCTCGCCCGTGGGGTCGAAAGCAGGAATTGGGGTGAGTGACGGGTTTCGAACCCGCGACCTCCGGATCCACAATCCGGCGCTCTAACCAGCTGAGCTACACCCACCACCCGGAGAATTATCGACAGGCCACGTGGCGGATGGTCATCTTAGCAAATGGTCGGCGGGGCCGCAAGCAGCGGAATTTTGGGAACTCCATCCGGCCTCAATTCTTCCGCGCGTCGAAGGCGGCTTGCATCTCGGCGACGATCGCCTCGACGGCATCGTTGGGGTCTGCGGCATCGCGGATCGGCCGGCCTACCACGAGGTAATCGGACCCGGCCTTAATGGATTGGGTCGGGGTGGTGGGCCGCGCATGGTCGTCCACTCCCTTGCCGGACGGCCTGATGCCCGGCGTGACGATGAGCAGTCGGTCGCCCACGCTCCCGCGAATGGCCGCCGGCTCCTCGCCTGAGGCCACGACCCCGTCGCATCCGACTTCCGCCGCCAGCGCGGCCCGCGCGGCCACCAGGTCGCCCACGCTCCGCTGGATGCCCATCTCGCGGAGATCGTTCGCGTCGAAGTTGGTCAGCACGGTCACGGCCAGGAGCTTCAATCCGGACCCGCCACGCCCTTCCACGGCCGCCCGGAGCGCTTTGCGGTTGGCATGCACCGTCAGGAACTCCACGCCCATGTCGGCCACCAACGCAGTGGCCCGCCGGACCGTCTCTTCGATGTCCAGGAACTTCAGGTCCAGAAACACGCGTTTCCCCTTCGCGCGTGCCCGGCGCACGATATCGGGCCCCGCCGCGGTGTACAGCTCCAACCCGACTTTGACGAACCGGATCCCCTCTCCAAGACGATCCATGAGCCGTTGAGCCTCCTCGACCGACGGCACGTCCAGGGCCAGGATCAACCGGTCTCGGGCATTCACATTCTCCATGGATTCCTCCCCCGCGTCACCGCCGCCGGAGCACCGCGCTCGCTCCATCCCGCGAAAGCCCGCCTGGATCCCTCTCCATCTCTTGTCCTTGCCTTTGCCATTGCCCTTGCCTTGACCGGTCCAGGGTTCCTATGGTACATAACACAGTCCTTTCAACCGTCACAGTGGAGTATTTCGATGCCAATCGTTCACAAATCGACGATCAAGCGGGCGCGGCAGGCCGTGAAACGCAACCAGCGGAACCGGATCGTGCTCAACACGGTCAAGGGGATCATGAAGAAGGTGATCACCGCCGTGGAGGAGAAGAAGGCCGACGAAGCCAAGACGGCGTTGCGCGAAGCCACCGCGGCCCTCAGCAAGGCGGTCACCAAGGGCGTGCTCAAGCCCAACACCGCGTCCCGTCGGGTGTCCGGCCTCGCGACCAAGGTCAACACCCTGACGTCCGTCCGGACCTGACGGTCCCTCCCGTCGGCACCGAGCCGGTCGCAACCGGCTTCGGGGGCTGAACGCCCCTGGCTCCCGCATCCTTCACCGGCCCACAGAGCGCGAGCAACAGCGACTCCAGCACCAGATGAGGGGCGGTCGCACTGCCTCCCTTCAACTTGGAGTCCGTCTCCAAGAACATTCTGAACGCCGCCTTCAGCGAGGAATCGGAAAACCGTCCCAGAAATTCCTTCACCTTGAAGGGCGCCATGCGAAGCATCCGCGCGGCTTCCGCCTCACCCCGTCCCTGCCGGAGCAGGTCTTTGGCCTTCCAGATTTGCCGATACTGCCAGACCAGCGAGCCGAGAATGCGCACCGGCGCCTCGCCCGCCTCCAGATTGCGTGCCGTGATGCGCAACACGCGTCCACGCTCCCGCGCTCCGATCGCGGCGGCCAGGTCGAAGACGGAGGCGCCCGGTTCCACTCCACGGACCGCCGCCACTTCCGCCGGCCCCGCCGTCGCCCCGTCGGGAAGATAGGTCGCCAGTTTTTCCAGCTCGCGCCGGACCAGATAGAGGGAACTTCCGGCCGTCTCTTTGAGCAGCAGAGCCGCGTCCTCGTGCAACTTCACACCAAGCCGTCCGGCTTCCGCCCTGATCCAGGCCGACACTTGATTTTCGTAGAGGGGCGAGCAATCCACGACGACGGCGCTCTTGCTTAACGCCTGCGAAAACTTCAGCCGCCCGTCCAGCTTGGCCGCCACGAACACGACAGTGGTCGTCTCACAAGGCGCCTTCAGGTACGGCAGCAGGGCCTCGCCCTCTCGGGCGGGCAACTTGTCCGCCGCCTTGAGCAACATCAGACGGCGAGGCGCAAAGACCGGAACCTCGCCGGCACGCGCCAGGATTTCGGCCGCCTCGCTCTCATCGCCATAGAGGAAGTCGTAGTTGAAGGCCTCCAGCCCTCCGGCCTCTTCGCCCCCCCTGCCCGGCTCCTGCCCAGTACCTGGGCCCAACACAGCAGCCTTGATCGTGGCCACCGCCTGGTCCCGCAAATAATCTTCCTCTCCTGCAATCAGGTACAGGGGCGCAACTCCGTGTTGCTTGATGGCCTGATCCAGTTCGTGGGGCTTCATGCGAATTGCCGCTCGTCCGGCCCACCTTGGACTCGATCCGTCTGCATCGGTCGAATCACGCGGGCCGTCATTTCGTGGCCGGGGCCTCTGTTTTGGACGGAGCAACGCTCCCGGTCGGCGCGGCCCTGGCGCCGGATTCACGAGAACTCAGAAAACGCGTGGCGAGGTCTTCGGCGATCAGCCGGCCGGCCTGCTCCAGCGCCCGAGTCTGCAACACCCGGTTCAACTGCAGGTCGTTGGTGATGAAGAACTCCGACGTGGCCGTCGCCCGCTGATCCCAGACAGTCTTTCCGCTGTGGGTGTCCTCCACGACCGCCCGCACCGTCACGACCACCCGGCTTTCGAAGGTGCCGGTCTGCGTGAAGCTCAGCGAGGGCATGCTCACCGAGAGGATCTCCCCCTTCAGCACCAAATCCGCCCCTTCCCGGTTGGTCACGACCTCCACGCCGCCCCCGGCCGAGAACTCGTGACGGGTGTAGTTGGTGAATTTGAGCTCCAGGTTCGGCTCAAAGGTCTTGTTCTGGAAATTGGGGACGGTCATGCGAGGCGCGGGGGCCGCCGGCGCGGAGGCGGAAGATGCCGCACCGATGGTCGGCCCCGTCCCTTCCACTTTGAATTGATAGCCGCAACCAGGCAGCAGCGCCGCCGTCGCCAGGCAAACCCCGATCCAACGAACCGCTGAGAGCTTGTGCATCACGTCACCTCAGACAACGAAGTTCACCAGCTTCTTTTCGACGTAGATCACTTTTCTCGTCGGCTTGCCCTGAAGCCATTCAGAAATTTTCGCATCCTGCTTGGCCATGGCCAGCACGTGCTCCTCGGTCGAATCGGCCGGCACCTCGACCTTGCTGCGAAGCTTGCCGTTCACCTGGATCGGAATGGTGAGCCGCTCGCTGGCCACGAGCGCGGGATCATACGGCGGCCAGGGTTGCTGCGCGACGCTGGGGGCGCGGCCCAAGACCTCCCACAATTCTTCGGCCACGTGCGGCGCAAAGGGGGCCAGGAGCAGCACCAGCGCCTCCGCCGCCTCGCCGAACGCCGCCGCCTCGCCGGGCGCAGGGTTGCCCGGCCGATCAGCGTGACGCTCGGCCGCGAACTTGTAGAGGCCGTTCACGAACTCCATGAGCGCCGCAATCGCCGTATTGAACTGGAAGTCCCGTTCGATGTCGTCGGTGACTTTTTTGATCGTCCGATGCGTGAGCCGCCGAATCTCCAAGACCTGCGGCGCGACCGGTTCCGCCTCTCTTTGGTTCAGCGTTCCTCGTTCGGCACTCAGCGTTCCCGCCAGATCGCCCAGCAACCGCCACACCCGGTTGAGAAACCGGGATGCGCCTTCCACACCGGAGTCGCTCCATTCCAGATCCTTCTCCGGAGGCGCCGCAAAGAGCGAGAACAGCCGCGCCGTGTCCGCGCCGAAGGTGTCGATCAGACGTTCGGGGTCCACGACGTTCTTCTTGGACTTCGACATCTTTTCCACCCGGCCCTTCTGCGCCACTCCCTGACAGGTCGCACAGCGCCAGCCCTCGCCCTCGGACCCGAGAAGATCGCCGGGCAAGAGCCAGCCGTGGGTCGCGCAGCGGTAGGTTTCCTTCGTCACCATGCCTTGGGTCAGCAGATTCAGGAACGGCTCATCCGCCTTGGTGAGACCCAGGTCGCGGATCACCTTCGTGAAAAACCGCGCATAGAGGAGGTGCAGCACGGCATGTTCGATCCCGCCGATGTACTGGTCCACGGCCATCCAGTAGTCGGAGGCGGCCGGATCGACGGGCTGCCGATCGGCCTGCGGCGAGCAGTAGCGGAGAAAGTACCAGGAGGAGTCCACAAAGGTATCCATCGTGTCGGTCTCGCGCCGGGCCGGGCCATGGCACTTGGGACAGGCCGCCTGGACGAACCCCTCGACTTGCGCCAGCGGGGAGGAGCCCTTGCCGGTGAACGGCACATCCTTCGGCAACTCGACGGGGAGATCGCGTTCCGGCACCGGCACGACACCACAAGCCCGGCAATAGATCATCGGGATGGGGGTGCCCCAATACCGTTGGCGGGACAGACCCCAGTCACGGAGCCGATAGTTGACCGTGCGCCGCCCCAGTCTTTGCTCCTCCACGAAAGCCGCGATCTTCGTCTTGGCTTCCGGCACCGACAGGCCGGAGAACCGGTTCGAGTTGACCAGCCGTCCCGCCGTTTCCTGCTCCTCATAGGCGTCGTCCAGATGGTCTTCGGCCAGCGAACCGGCTGGGTTTTGGATGACCAGCTTGATGGGGATGCCGTACTGTTTGGCAAAGTCGAAGTCCCGTTGGTCATGGGCCGGCACCGCCATGATCGCACCGGTCCCATATTCGTACAGCACGAAGTTGGCCACCCAGATCGGAATACGCGCCTTGGTGAAGGGGTTGACGGCATAGGCGCCCGTGAAGATGCCTTCCTTCTCGCGGTCGGCGTCGGTCCGCACGGCTTTGTCCTGACGGGAAACCCGGACGACGAACTCCCGGACCGCCGCCGCTTGGGAACGGCCCTCGATCAGCCGTTCGACCAGCGGCGATTCCGGCGCCACGCTCATGAACGTCGCGCCGAAGATCGTGTCCTGACGGGTGGTGAAGATGCGGATCGCGGGCAAGTCCGGCTTGGGTTCCGCCAGCGGAAAGTCCACCTCGACGCCCAGGCTCTTCCCGATCCAGTTCCGTTGCATCACGAGGACCCGTTCGGGCCAGCCGGTGAGCGTCGTCAACCCCTGCAGCAGTTCCTCGGCATAGTCGGTGATTTTGAAAAACCACTGCTCCAGCTCTTTCTGGATCACCAC
>SCVQ01000491.1 GCA_004296865.1 Nitrospirota bacterium | reverse complement strand
GATGAACTGGCCGCGCAGATCCAGCACGCCATCCAGAAAGCGAATGAGGCCGGTGTCCTGCCGATCGCACTCAGTGTCAGTGTTGGCCTCGCGAAAGGCTGCAACCACCGACAAGAAAACCTTCCGGCACTGGCTGAAGCCTCGCTGGACTTTGAACTCTCACGCAAGAAAGTCGCGGCCGTGACCGGGACGACCGCCACCGAACCCGTTCGATCCTTGACGTCCGGTGATGCCCCGCAGCCACTCGTCGAAAACGGAAACACGAAGGCCGTGATTCTGGTGGTCGACGATGAGCCGGGCATCCCGCTCCTCATCCGGGACTTCCTCTCCGACACCGACGCCACCATTTTGACCTCCGGACGGTCGGACGAGGCTCTGCGCCTCGTAGGCGAGCAGCCGGTGGACCTCGTGTTTATCGACGTTCTCTTGCCTGGTCTCAACGGGCTTGAGCTGCTCAAGCGAATTCGCGGCATCGATCCGGCCATCGCGGTGATTATGATCACGGGATCGCGCGACCTCAGCTTGGCCATCGAGGCGATCCGAAACGGGGCCGACGACTACCTCATCAAGCCCTTCGGGTTCGAGAATTTGCGCAACAGCGTGTCCCATGGACTGATGAAGCGGCAACTGGTCCTCGGCGGCAAAGCCTACCAGGCGACCCTGGAAGGGCAAGTCCAGCAACGCACGTCTGAGCTCCAACAAGTCGTCCGGCATCTCGAAAACACCTACCGTGACACGCTCAAAGCACTGGGCGCCGCTCTCGATACCCGCGACATCGAAACCCACGCCCACTCCGAACGGGTGGCCCAATACGCCTTGACGCTCGGCCGCATTCTCAACATGGGCTCGCCCGACCTGACCACATTGGAACGGGGCGTGTACCTGCACGATATCGGCAAAATCGGCATCCCCGATTGCGTCCTCCTAAAACAGGGCAAGCTGGATGGCAAGGAATGGAACATCATGCGGCAACACTCGCAATTAGGATACCGCCTGGCCTCGCGAGTCGATTTTTTAAAGGGCGCCTCCAAAATCATCCTTGCGCACCATGAACGGTTCGACGGACAGGGTTATCCCCATGGCTTGCGGGGAGAGGCCATCCCCATCGGCGCCAGAGTCTTTGCTGTGGTGGACGCCCTGGATGCGATCACCTCGGATCGGCCTTACCGTAAATCCCAGTCTTTCGAGAAAGCGCGCGGGGAGATTCTCCGACACAGCGGGCAGCAATTCGACCCCGTGATCGTCGAGGCCTTCCTCTCGGTGCCACAAGCGACTTGGAGCAACATCCGGGAAGAGGTCCAGCAGCAAACCCTCGACGCCACTGAGGACCAGATACCCTTCAAGAACCCGCTGTCAGCCCCTTCCTTTTCTTTATAAGCATTCGATAGAACTCTACCAGCGATACGCCTGGCAAGCGGTAAGTCAAGCCCGACGACATCAACGAGGAGGCGAGTAGGCAAGAGTAGCTAGGAGAGGGGGGTACGAACTCGGGTTGAGTTACACCAACAGCCGGAAGGGGGCTGAGACCATCCTTAAGTCCCGGATCGGCAATGGGGCCGGTGCCCATCACCGGCGAACAAGAACAGCGCGCTCGTTCCAACGCCCTCCCTGCCGGCCTTCAGCGAGAAGGCCGGCAGGGGCTGTTTAGCTCGTACATCCGGCCGGCCATCCTCCAGCCGACTTCGGACATGTGCTCAGGGCGTCTGTGCGCGACCGCATCTCTGCGGCGCCGGCCTAGGTTGCGTGCGCAACCGTCAGCACGTGCTCGCTCACGGTTTTCTTGATCACGGCCAAAAGCTTCTCCTTGGCCACCGGCTTAACCAGATAATCCTTGACGCCTTGCTTCATCAGCGACACCGCCAGGTCGGTCTCCGGGAACCCTGTCAGCACCACGACCGGCACGGACGGATACTGCGTCCGGAAATATGGGATCGCTTCCGTCCCCTTGATCTTCGGCATATGAATGTCGCAGATGATCGTGTCCACCATCAACACGTTATCACCGGTTTTCATCGCCTGGATCCCCTTTTCCCCGTCCTCGGCTTCGACCACGTCGTAGCCGGCTTTTGCGAGGTGCCGACAGACGACCTTCCTGACTTCCGAGTCATCGTCCACCACCAACACGCGTCCTTGCTTGTCACCCTCTGCCTGATGCATGTCCGTTGCCATCGCACACCTCCTCCGTTGGGTTGCCGTTGACCTTGACCGGAAATCGCAAACTAAACGTGGTGCCCTTGCCGTGCTCGCTCTTGACGCTGATCTGTCCGTTGTACTTCTCGGTAACGATCTTGTGGACGATGCTCAACCCCAGTCCCGTTCCTTTCCCGGGGTCCTTCGTGGTGAAGAACGGGTCGAAAATCTTTCGGAGCAGGTCTTTCGGGATCCCGCTGCCGGTATCGGCCACCAGCACCGTCACAACCTGTCCGTCGCACTGCGTGGTCAAGGTCAGCCGTCCGATGCCGTTCATCGCCTGCAGGGCATTGACAATCAGGTTGACGAACACTTGCTGGATTTCTCCCGGACGGGCCTTGATGAGGGGGATTGTCCCATACTCCGTCACCACGTCGACCTGTGCGACATGCGGTCCCCGCCGAACCATCTTGAGCGCTTCGGCCAGCCGTTCGTTGATGTCCACGTCAATGTCCTGCCCCAACGCCGCCGGTCGCGCGTAAGAGGCAAAATCCCTCACCAGGGTCGCAATATGTTGCGAGTAGTCCACGATGTTGCGGGCGTATTCCCTGATTGTGTCTAAGTTCTCCTCGTCCAAAATGCTCTCAGCCGTGCCCATGATCCCGTACAGCGGGTTATTGATCTCATGGGTCACGCCGGAGACCAGCGTCCCCAGGCTGGCCAGTTTTTCAGTCTGGATCAACTGGTCCTGGAATTGCTTCTGCTGCAGTTCGGCCTGCTTGAACGCCGTCAGGTCACAGCCGTGGAGATACGCCACCTGGCCTTCCGGAGTCGGATAGATGGACCACCCAAACCAACGTCCATGGGATTCGACTTCTACGCGCCGACGTCCCTCTCCACTATCCAGGCACGCCCCCACCATGTCTTTGAACCCAGTGGGCAAGATGGCTTCAAGCCCTGTTTCGTCCACGCCGATCTCTTGCAGCAGTTTGCCCGTCGCCGGGTTCTGATACAGAATTTTCCCCGATCGCCCCACCTCCACGATAGGATTGGGATTGTAAATGGCGAAGGCCGCGAGACGGGAGGTGTCCGTGGAGCACCCTCCAGTACGGTCGGTATACGGCTTGTCCATA
>SCVQ01000490.1 GCA_004296865.1 Nitrospirota bacterium | reverse complement strand
ATCCTGGTGGGACTTCAGGGTGACAAAGGTATCCGACATCTCCACGCCCATCACATCGGTCGCGACTTCGGGACTGCCGGTCCTCGTGACGACCTCGGTCACCTCCGGGAACCGACGCAGCACCTGCTCGACCTGCAGGGCCGTCGAGACGGATTCGCTGAGCGAGACACTCGGCAGACGCCATATCTGGATGGCCAGGTCCCCTTCATCCAGCCGGGGCACAAACTCGATGCCGAGTGTCACGCCCATTCCAAGACTCGCCAGAAACAGCCCGATGGCCGAGCCAGAGACCCAGATCGGGCGTGTCATGGCCCAGTAGAGACAGGGAACATAGGCCCGTCGAATGAGGGCCGTCACCCGGGGTTCCTCCTCTGTCTTCGTGGGTCGGGCGAACCAGAAGGCGAGGACTGGCGTGACAGTGACGGCCAGCAGGAGGGAACCGGCGAGGGCGAGGATCACGGTGACCGCCATCGGGCGAAACATCTTCCCCTCGATCCCCGCAAGCGTTAGAACCGGGAGATAGACGAGGATGATAATCCCGACGGCGAAGGCCACCGGCCGCAAGACCTCACGGCCTGCTGCTTGAATCGTCGCCAGTTTTTCCTCAGGCGTCGTAGGCGCTTGTCGGGACAGGCGTCGCAGGATGTTGTCGATCATCACGACCGACCCATCCACCAGCAGGCCGAAGTCGATCGCCCCCAGACTCATCAGATTCCCGGAGAGCCCCGCCTGGACCATCCCGGTAAAGGCGATGAGCATCGAGAGCGGGATGGCCGCCGCGACGATCAAGCCGGCGCGGAGATCCCCCAGGAACAGGAAGAGGACCGCGACGACCAGTAGGCCCCCTTCCGCGAGATTGTTCCGGACGGTTCGGATGACGTTCGAGACGAGCACCGTCCGGTCATAGTAGGGATCGATGATTACTCCTGGCGGGAGTGTGGCCTGGATTTCCTGGACTCTGGCCTTGACGCGTTCGACGACCTGCTGCGCATTCTCCCCGGCCAGCATCTGCACCATGCCAATGACGGCCTCGCCGTTTCCCATGGCCGTCGCCGCGCCGATCCGAAGGGCGGGAGCTTCTTTGACCTCGGCCACATCCTTGATGAAGATCGGCACCCCGCCGGGCCCGTGGTCCACCACGATACGGACCAGGTCAGCGGCATTGACGGCCAGTGCTTCACCTCGGATGAGGAATTGTTCGCGTTGGTGTTCGATGTACCCGCCTCCCACCATCGCGTTGTTCCGCTCCAACGCCTCGAAGACCTGCCGTAGTGACAGGCGGTAGGCCAGGAGCTTGGCAGGGTCGACCATGACCTGGTACTGCTGTGCCTCGCCGCCCCAGATGTTGACCTCGACCACGCCGGGAACCGCCCGCAACCGCATCCCAATGTCCCACTCGAGGATGGTCCGCAAAGCCATGGCGCTGTATCCTTCGCCCCGAAGCGTGAATTGGTAGACCTCACCTAGACCGGTCGTGAGCGGTCCCATAAGCGGACGGCCGTATTCGGGTGGGATGCGTTCGACGGCCCGGGCGAGACGCTCGCTCACCAGCTGCCTGGCCCGATAGATATCCATGTCGTCGCCGAAGATGGCGGTCACCGCCGACAGCCCGTAGCGTGAGACCGAGCGCATCTCCCGAAGGCCAGGAAGCCCGCTCAGTGACGCCTCGATCGGGAAGGTTACGAACTGCTCGACCTCGACCGGGCCGAGTGTCGGCGAGCGGGTGAGAATCTGGACCTGCACCGGTGTGAGGTCCGGCATGGCATCGATGGTCAGGCGGGTCAGGGACCACAGCCCGACCATGACGACCATGAGCATCGCGACGAACGTGAAGAAGCGATACCGGAGCGAGAGGGTCAGGACACGATCCATTTCACCCGCCCTCGCCCGACTGGATGCGCTCCTTGAGCAACACGTTCTTGAGGTCGAAGACGCCGTCGGTGACGACCCGGTCCCCAGCCGTCAGACCGTTGCGGATTTCGACCCACCCTTCTCCTTCGCGTCCCACCTCAACCGGCACGAAGACATAGCCGGCTTCGCGCTGAACGAAAACCCCGCGGGCTTGATCGAGCAACGTCACGGCCGACGCGGGCACAGCCAGCGTGGGAGCGCCCGCCACGGCCAGCCGGACTTCCACATATTCCTGAGGCTTGAGACGACTGTCCTGGTTGAGCACGTCGAACCGCACGCGGACCGTCCGTGTCTTCTCGTCGGCGAGGGGCGCGATGTACGTGAGCGGAGCGGTGATCGGCTCCGCGCCTTTCGGTACGATCGTGCCGGTGTCCCCCTCGTTGAACCGACGTACCTGTTCGATCGCCAGGCTGGCGAAGATCCAGACGTGGCTCGTGTCCACGATCTCGAACAGCTCGTTGCCTGGCGACACGCCTTGCCCGAGCACGATGTGCTGCGCCACCACGGTGCCCGCGATCGGCGACGTGATGGTATAGCGATGTCCCTCGACATGGTGGTCCCGTTCCAGTTGCTGCAACTCTCCTGCGGTCATGCCCATGTTCAGCAGCTTCTCGCGGGCATGCTGGTAGCGGGCCTTGGTTTCGAGATAGTGGCCCCGTTCCTCGACCAGCCGACGTTCCGTGACGATCTGTTCGGCCCGCAATTTCTGAGTCCGCTGAAAACTGTTCTCTGCCACGTCGGCTTGAGATTTGGACACGAGATACTCTTGCACTAATTCATCCAGCCGTGGCCCCCCGATGGCCACCAATGGCTGCCCGCTTCGGACACGGGCGCCCAGGTGTACGTGCAGCTGCTCCACTTGGCCTTCGATCCGGGAGGTGACTTTCGCCACCTGCCTGAGGTCCAAGGCCACCTCGCCCGGTGCCGTCACGATCTCGGGGACGGCGCGCATCGTGGCCGCCTCTGTCTGCAACCGGTCTTGAGCCGTCGGAGGAGCATGGATCGCGCGCACGCCTGGGGAACCGGTCTTGGCTGCATTGGGGGAAGCGGGAGGCGGCTCGCCGCCCCGATCCCCGCAGCCTAAAAGCAGCATGGCGACCGCCAAGACACTCCATCTTCTGAGTCTGCCCCGACCGTTGTTCATAGCACTCTCCTGCTCGTATATCCCTGCGTCACTGACGGTTCGAGCGGTGCTGGGTCATAGTTTCCCACCCGTGGCGCGTTCCAACCGGGCCAGCGCGACCGACAGTTCGAAGCGCGCCTGCACGTAGTCGAGCTGGGTCTGCCGGTACACTCGTTGCGCATCCACCACATCCAGCAGACCGGAAGCCCCCTGCTGAAAACTGAACTGGGCGATCCGAAGGGTTTCCTGCGCCTGCTTGAGCAGCTCCTTCTCGAAGAGGTCGATCTGCTCCGCCGCCGTCTGCGCGTCCTGAAAATCCTGTTGGATCGCCCGCGCGATCTCGTTTCGAGTACGGAGCATCTCTGACTCCGCTCGGTGCTTGGTGCCCATCGCAGTCGCCACCTCCCCTTGCCGCTGATACCAGAACGGCATCGGAATGCTCAGGCCAGCCCCGATGGCCTCCCGTCCGATCTCTCGCCAATACCCTGCGTTGACGGTCACGTCAGGCACTCTGGCCTGTCGTTCCCGCTCGACGGTGTGGTCAGCCTGCTCCACCGACGCCCACTGCCGCCTGAGGGTCGGGTGTCGTTCGAAGGCCCGCGTCGTCAGCGTGTTGACATCCATCCCCTGTCGGAAGGATTCAAAGTCCCCCTTCACCACAAAAGTACTCCCGAGCGCACCGGCCGTCACCGTGTCCACCCCGACGCGTGTCACGCGGACCGCGCTTCTGGAGCGAGTCAGGGCCTGATTAGCCTTCAACACTTCCACGTTGGCCTTCATGGCTTCGAAGGGCGTGGCCTCGCCAGCCGCCACCCGAACCTTGACGACCCGCAGCACTTCTTTCGTCATGGCGAGGTTCTGCTCCGCTGTCTCGGACTGTCGCTGTGCTAGGAGCAGTTGGTAGAACACCAGCTTAACGTCGGCGATCAGGTTGAGTCGCGCTTCCTCCAACCCCGCTCCAGCTCCGGCCACCCCCGCCTCCGCGACCCGCCGGCGAGCCGCGCGCTTGGCCGGCCATTCTATCGGCTGGCCGACGGTGACGTTGTATTCGGTGATCGATTTGATCGTGCCGGGGTCATTTCCGATTGCCGCACGCCCGGTATCCTGCAACAAGCCACGCCCACTATAGCCACCGATGTTGGGATTGGGGTACGCACCGGCTGCAACCTGTTGGCCATGGCTCTGCTCCATGACGCTCGTGGCGCCCGCGATGGCGGGGTTGCGCTCCAGGGCCAGGTCGATCACAGCGTCGAGGGTATAGGAAGGGGGACCAGTCTCGCCCGCATGGACATCGGCTCCGATCACGGCGAAATTGGCGACCGATCCAACTAGCACGAGAGTCATAAACAATGGGCGTGACATGGAGCTCCCCATTGAATACACGGCTCGGCCAGCGGGAAAGAGAGGGCACCCTCTCTCTACCCGTCAGCAGCAGACCGTGGCTGCATGAACTCGAATGACGTGAGGCTCGAAGTGAACTCAGATCGACGGGAAAGGGGGCGCGCGCGGAGAGAAGCTGGCGGACAGAAAGAGGCACGGAGGAGAGGCCAGTGGCAGGATAGGCACGGAAGAGCTGGTCGGCGTTTCCGGCTCGGTTTGCCATGCAGAAGAGGCGGTATCGATCGGGACCGGCTTCCCGAGAGGGTAGTCTCCGGACAGAGCCAGGGAAAATCCGAATTCGGGGTGATTCAGTGCGTGCGCAGAGGGGCCGGTGGCCTCGAAAGATGTGGACGCATCCCCTGGAGAAGCGGCGTGGTGGACTGCATACTCATAGGACAGGTCCGGAGAAAAAACCGTGTGCGCGATCCCGCCGTGGATATGTCCAAGGTCACCGTGGTGGTGGTCCACCTCTGGATGAACGTGGACGAGGGGAATCGCAATCATCCACAGCATCACCCATAGCAGGATTGCTTTTCGTAAGTAGGATGTCTCGTTGAGCATTCGTGACATATAGAAGTGGTCACCACCTTGAGTGACAACCCAGGCTAACATAGAGTCTCTTGGGGGTCAATCTAGCCATTGTATTGACAGGACTTCAGGTGCGCGCTTATTATGAATTCAATATGAAACCTCTGCAATCGCTTCTTGCGCTTGTGTTGGCCGTGCTGTTTTTCGGGCTGAGCTTCAATGCCTACGCCTGCCTCGTGCCGATTTACGTGACAGCGGGGACGATGGGAAGTGACTGTCCATCTTCTCAGGAAGAACCGGCTCGCCAGTTCTGTGATGCCTTCAAAAGCGGTGCGGTGCAGTCTTCAGCCGAGAGTCAACCGGCGCTGGATTGCCAGACCTTCTGCTCCGAGGACACGGCCTCGTTGTCTCTCCTGGTAAACATCCACGCCCGTAGCATCCTCTCGTATGATCATTCTGCGGACCGTCCTTCACAAGACCTTCTGTTAAAAACCACCGTGCTTCGCATCTGATTCCTCCACTCCTGCTCTCGAATCATCATTTGTCATAGCTCCTGCATCCTGGCGCTCGTGTTGAGCGTTCGGTTGCGAGATCGGAAGAGC
>SCVQ01000489.1 GCA_004296865.1 Nitrospirota bacterium | reverse complement strand
AAACTTCACGGTGAAGGATCGGATGAACGCGATACTTGAAACGCTGGAAGGCAAAGAATCCGTGACGTTTGTGGCGCTCTTCGGAGAACAGAACCACCGCCTGTTCATTATCGTGACATTCTTGGCCTTGCTGGAACTGATCCGGCTCACGCTGGTCCGCGTTTTTCAGGCGGAAACCTTCGGTCCGATTCTGGTTACTCGGGCTTTTGCGCCGATGGTTGGAGAAGAACTGACCGGGGCCGAGGAACCTCTGGAGGAGGGTCTATGAGCGAAGTCACTGAGACGCCACGTGAGGACGGGGAGAGCAAGGAGCCTCTGTCCGGTACCATGCTGTTCGAGGGGATGGCAGAGGACAGCCAGGCAGAGGAACGCGCCGGCTCAAACGGAACCGAGGCATCCGGGGCAGAAGAGGGCGAATCGTTGGAAGAACGGGAGTTGAAGGCGATTCTGGAATCCCTGCTGTTCGTCTCCCACGGCCCGGTCGCGGTGGATCGGTTGGCCTCGGTTCTGGAAGGGGTGCCGAAAGCGGAAGTGAAGCAGGCGCTCCGTCATTTGCAAGAGGACTATGAGCGAGCGGGGCGCGGCCTGCAGATCGTCGAGGTGGCCGGTGGCTTTCAGTTTGTGACCAGGCCGGACTATGGGCCCTGGATCAAGCGATTGGAGAAGAGTAAACCGGCGCCCAAACTGTCTCGCTCGGCGCTGGAATCGCTGGCCATCATTGCCTATAAGCAACCGATTGTCCGTGCCGAGATCGAGCAGATCCGGGGCGTGGAAACGTCCGGCGTCCTTCGGACCCTGTTGGAACGTAAACTCGTCCGGATGGTGGGACGGAAGGAAGAGCCGGGACGGCCGATCATGTACGGCACGACCAAGTACTTCCTGCAGCACTTCGGGCTGCGGGACCTGTCGGCGCTGCCTCCCTTGCGTGAGTTCAAAGAGTTGGGCGAGGCGGAACAGGCCATGTTGCCGGTCGGAGAGGACCCGATGGTCGTCGGAGAGAACGAGCCTTCGGCCCAGGACGACCTTCCTGATTCTTTTGCACCTGAACCAGCGCATCACGCGTGACTCAGTCGCACGCCTCATCCCTGTCGGCTGCACCGCCGGCTCTTGTTCTCCGCTTCCGCTGCCCCGTAGAATAACCCCGAGCCGTGACAAAAGGTCGGTGGATGGAACTGCTCCTGCCTGAGAAGAAGCGCAGCGTGGCGGCGGACTTGCGCCGCGCGCTGGGTTCCGCAAAAGTCCGTGATGATTTCCCCAGCCTGACCGCCTACGCCGTGGACGCCAGCATCTACAAAATGACTCCCCAGGCGATCGTGCTGGCGGAGTCGGAGACCGACATCGAAACCGTCCTGACCTATGCGGTCCGGAACGGGGTGCCCCTGACGCCAAGGGCGGCCGGCACCAACCTGACCGGATCGGCGATCGGTTCCGGCATCATCGTGGACGTGTCGCGCATGAACCGCATCGTGGAATTGAACCGGGAAGAGAAGTGGGTGCGGGTTCAGCCGGGGATGGTCTTCGCGGAATTGAACCGGCGCCTGGCCTCCCATGGTCTTCTGTTCGGTCCGGACCCTTCCAGCGGGGACATGTGCAAGCTCGGCGGCATGCTGGCCAACAATTCATCCGGCCCCCACACGTTGCGCTATGGTTCGGTCAAGGACAATGTGCGGGCTTTGCGGGTCTGTCTCTCGCCGTCCGGATGGCTGGAGGCCCGCCCTTGCAGCCTGTCCGATTCCGCAACGGCC
>SCVQ01000488.1 GCA_004296865.1 Nitrospirota bacterium | reverse complement strand
CTGATGTTCCATCTCCACTTCCAGGATGCCGTGGATCAGCTTGGCGTCGGTGCCGTCCACGATCAACTGGACGCCCTTGCGAAAAAACTGGTCGGGAATGTCTTTGAGCTTGCTTTCCAGCGCCAGGAGTCCTTGCTTCCGGGAAAGATTAGCCAAGTCGACGACCTGTTTGATATCCGCCTTCAAATCCTGCTTCGGCTCAAGGATGGCCGTGGAGAGCAACGACAGGCTCTTGAGAAATACCGGCATCGGACTCTGGACCAAGATGGCGCCGAACGTGCCGCCCATGACGATGATGAAGGCGGTCAACTGCATGATGGATCCGAGGTGGCCGCCCTCCAGGACCTGGCCGCCAATGATCGCCCCGAAGGCGAGCAAGAGCCCTGTGATGGTCAGAATGTCCACGCGACGGCACCTCTAACCGATGAGAATCACGACGAACCGGCAATAACCGAGACAAGACTTCCGCCCAATCCCTTCCACCGCCACCCTCCTCTTGCACTTCGACGAAAACCCTGTTAGGGTGCGGCCGTTTCCTCTTCACGTCCATGAGTACGGAAATGCTATGACGCCAGCCGAAAGTCTGATCCTCGACGCCAAGCAGGCCATTCTGGAAGAACAGCACCGCCGCTTCCAGGTCCTCCAGGAAGAAGGCCGCTGGCAGGAAGCCTTGCAGCAGTTTCAGACGACGCTGGGCTGCGCGTCCGGCCTCCTGAATCACTCCCTCAGCGTGCTTGAGCGGCTGCTCGCTGACCGCAGACAGTCCGCGCAGCAACCCGAGCCCCCTCAGGCCTTCCCGCCGGAGTCTCCTACGGCTTAACGCCATCCAGCGACGCCTGCTCGGCCGGCGTCAACAGGCGATTGAGATCCAGGACGATCAAGAGCCGGTCATGGAGGCGCCCGATGCCTTGCACGAACTCGGCCCCGGGTCTGTTCCCCATGGACGGCGGCGGCTCAATCGCCCTGCGTTCAATCCGCATGACCTCCGACACCGAATCCACGACCAGCCCGACCACACGACCGCCCACGTTCACCACCACGATCCGTGACTGAACGGTTCGATCCGCCTCCGGCATGCCGAAGCGTCGCCTCAGGTCGAGCACCGGAATGATGCGGCCCCGCAGGTTAATGACGCCTTCCACGAAGGCCGGGGCTTTGGGCACCCGGGTGACCTCCACCATGCGGTTGATCTCTTGGACGCTCAGAATATCGACCGCGAACTCTTCCCCATCCACTGCACAAGTTACAAGCTGGCAGAACTCGTCACTTTGGACGTTCCCCCAGCCCTGTGCAGCGGTCTCTGAGGGGGCGTCGGTCATGACGCCCCCCTGTCCGACCTCCCCTGTGCTCATGGTCTTATGCTCCACGCCGCTTGTCGCCCGACGCGATTTTGAATCCGCCCACGATACCCTGCAGTTCCGTGGCCAACAGGCTGAGATCATGGCTGGCCTTGGCCGATTCGTCCGCGCCGCCGGCCGTTTCCTTGGACACTTTGGCCACGTTTTCCAAATCGCCGGCAATTTGCTGCGTCGCCACGGACTGTTCCTCCGCAGCCACCGCGATCTGCCGGATCATGTCCGAGGTCTTGCCCACCATCTCCGCGATCATGGCCAAGGCCTCGCCGGTCTTGTTGACCAGTGCCACCCCCCCGACCACCTTCTGCGTGCCATCCTCCATCGAAGAGACCGCCCCCTTGGTGTCCTGCTGAATGTGGCGGATCATATCCCCGATTTCCTTCGTGGCCTTGGTCGTCCGTTCGGCCAACTTCCGCACCTCGTCGGCCACGACCGCAAAGCCCCGGCCTTGCTCGCCGGCCCTGG
>SCVQ01000487.1 GCA_004296865.1 Nitrospirota bacterium | reverse complement strand
CACATGCACATGGTCGCCCTCCAGGGCACGGTTCAGCAGGTCCGTCTGCTCGATCCTTATCGGCAGCCTTCCGGGACCGTCTGTTACGGCGCCTATCTTTTCACCCTGCAGGACGACACCGGCTCGCTCGACGTTGCCGTCCTGGGCGTCTGCGGCCTGGCGGTGGACAGTCCCCCGGAAGTCTCCGACGGCGACAAGGTCCTCGTCACCGTACAGATTCAGGCACCCGGCCATCTGGGCGTGTTCTACGGGCTGGACGGACGGCCCCACTCCGCCGTGAATCCCCAAGGGCTCCACGCGATCGCCAAAAAAATCCTGCCGCGCGGACAGTAGCCACGCCCTCCTAAAACTGAGCATCCCTTGCTCATAGGACTTCCACAATCGTCCGCTTCGTGTTAAGGTGCCCACATATGGGCACCAAAAATGCCAATGAATTGCCCTTGCAAATCGTCGGCGAGTTGATCGGCACAGGAGGCCTGCGGGAATTCGACAAGGCCCTGGCCCGTGAATTGGCCCGTGGCCTGCGCTGCGATCTCACCGGCTTGTACCTCTACAACCAATCTGCCCGCGCCTTCACGCCGGTCTCCGAATGCCTGATCGATCCCGCTTCGCCCGGCTACCAGATTGGGCAACTCCCCGCTGCCGGGACGATGAAAGAGGCAGCCGTTCAGGCCGGTCGAGCGCTCCTATGTAACGACCTCGGGGCCTCCCCCTGGACCGAGGCCCACATCGTCAGCAAGGCGGTTCACGCCTTCTCTTCCGTCATTGTCGCACCCCTGATCCGGCGCTCAGACAACGGGGCCGGCCAAACAGCTCGGACGATCGCCGTCCTCGCCGCAGTGGCGGTCGGGAATCGTGAGGCCTTCACCGAAGACGACCGACGGTTCATGGAGGAGCTGGCCGTCCAAATTGCCCCGGTGCTCCAGACGGTCCTGGCCTCGGAGGAACGGGACGCGCTGATGGCAATCAACAGCCGCGTGCTCGTCGGCGCCGTGACGATGGAGGAGTTGGTGCCGGCGATCATGGAAACCATCCGGCAGGTCATCCCCCACGACATGAACGGGCTCGTCCGGTTCACGACGGATGCGCAGGGACCGTGGTTCGAACCCATTCACATCGACGGTTTCGAGTTGAACCTGGAACCCCTGCGCCAATACCCCTTCGAGCGCATGGCGCCGGCGGAAATGCTGGCGACTGGAAAACCGGTGCTGATCACCGGCTATGGCCATGAACGGTTTCCGGAGAGGACGCACATCGAATCGCTCGGCATCCTCTCGGCGATGCTCTGTCCCCTGACGGTGCGCGGCAAGCCCTACGGATTTTTGGCCATCGGAGCCAGGCGGCGCAACGCCTTCTCCGAGCGTGATGTCGCCTTGGCCGAGCAAATCGGCCACCACCTGTCGCAGGCCGTCGCCAACATCCTCGCCTACGACGAGATCCGGCGCCTGAAGGACCAGATCGAGCTTGAGAACGTCTACCTGCGCGACGAGATCAGGGCCTCGGTGGATTTCAAGGAGCTAGTGGGAGAAAGCCCTGCGCTCCAGACCACCCTCAAGACCATCGAGAAGGTGGCCCCGACCGACTCCACGGTGCTGCTCACCGGGGAAACCGGAACCGGCAAGGAACTGGTCGCGCAGGCCATCCATCAACTCTCGCCGCGCAAAGCCAGACCGCTGATCACGGTCAACTGCGCAGCCCTTCCCCCGACGCTGATCGAATCGGAACTATTCGGCCACGAAAAGGGCGCCTTCACCAGCGCCGTGGCCCGCAAGATCGGCCGCTTCGAGCTGGCCGATCGCGGCACGATCTTTCTGGATGAAATCGGCGAAATCCCGCTCGAGGTCCAGGTGAAGTTACTCCGCGTACTGGAGGCGCAAGAGGTCGAGCGGGTCGGGGGCAACCAGACCATCAAGCTGAACGTCCGCGTGATCGCCGCCACCAACGCCGACCTCGATCAGGCGGTCCAGGACGGCACGTTCCGGTCAGACCTCTACTACCGGCTGAAGGTCTTTCCGATCCGCATCCCGCCGCTCCGTGAGCGAGGCGAGGATATCCCGATGCTCGCGCGCCATTTCGTCAAGAAATACAGCGCCCGGCACCGCAAGACCGTGACCCGCATCGACAGCGCCACGTTGCGGGCGCTCACGGCCTATGCCTGGCCGGGAAACGTCCGCGAGTTGGAACACATGATCGAGCGCGCGATCATCCTGTCCCAGGGACCAATCCTGACCATCGAGGAGTTGGACAGCGATCAGCCCACCGCTGGAACCGCCAGATCCGGCAAGTCTGCGAAGGGAGTGCGGACGCTGGCCGAAGCCGAACGGGCACATATTCTGGATGTGTTGGATCAAACCAACTGGGTCGTGGCCGGCGCGCATGGCGCCGCCGCCCGATTAGATATGAAGCGATCGACTTTGCAGCACCGAATGAAGAAGCTTGAAATCAAGAAACCCTCGCGATCCCGCTCCTGACATCCTGCCCACATATCAGCAGCCATGCCCAAATATGGGCACTTTGTAAAAAATCGCATTGCGGCTCGTGGCTTATAAAAAACAGAACTCGACAATCTTTTCAATGTCCTCCGTTTGCCTCAAGCGAGCTCACGGACAATGGCATCGCCTATGCTTTATCGCTTGGCCATGGATCAACAAGAGTCCATCTTGACGCCGGAAACCGTGAGCCAAGCCGTCCAGAATTATTTGGATGAGCGACACACCCAGATTCTCCCCCCTGGCGATCGCTCGTCCGCGGGACGGCGATTCGGGTGGTGCGGTGATGTCCTGGAATTTTTGGTTGAGGGAATCGCTGACCGCTTCGCGTCGCACGGCATCGCCTTCAACAGCCCCTACCCAGGTCCGTTCCGACTCTGGGACGAGGACCAGCACCAGGACGGCGAGCACGTCCGGCGCTTCTGGACGACGGCGGTGGATCGAGACACCGGCTGCCCGATCGCCAAGCTCTGCACATTCTTCTTCCACCGCCACGATACGGCCGCGATCCCCAACCCTCCTCGCGTCGTGGGATTCCCGGCGGACGACCCCGCAGACGAGGCCGATCTGACATGAACTACGTAGCGCTCAAGATGCTCTTTGGCGACCGGGCCAAGTATCTGATGCTGCTCTGCGGCCTCGCCTTTGCCGTGATGCTGATCGTGCAGCAGGGCTCCATCTTTTGGGGTCTGATGCTCTGGTCCCAGTCCGGCATCACCAACCTCAACGTCGAGATCTGGGTCGCAGACCCGAACATCAGCCAGGTGGAAGAAGTGAAACCCATCGCCACGACGGCCGTGGAGCGCGTACGCACGGTGCCCGGCGTGGAGTGGGCAGTGCCGCTTTTCAAGGGCGTCTATCGGGCCCGTCTGGCCAACGGCGACTACCATCGGATTTCCCTCGTCGGCCTGGACGCCGCCACGCTCATCGGCCGACCCGCCAAACTCATGGCGGGTCGCATCGAGGACTTACGCACACCGGATGCGGTCGTGGTAGACCAGTGGGCCGTGCAGCGCATGGGC
>SCVQ01000486.1 GCA_004296865.1 Nitrospirota bacterium | reverse complement strand
ACTGACCGTCCGTCCCGTGGCAGTAGTAACAGATGCCCTTGCCGTTGAAGACGGCGCGCCCCCGTTCCGCGTCGCCGCGCTCAGCCGCGGCCACGGACCACAATCCGAAGAGCAGGATGCCGATCACCAACGAGGCGATCCGGAATCGAGCTGCGGTGAAGCGGCAGATGGTGTCACTCACAGTGAAGATATTGTAGCTCTTTTCCGTCATCCCGTGCTCCTCACGCCACCCGCGCCTATCCTGTCACTCGAACTGACGCCTGAACCTCCACATGCCGAAGCCGAACAGGGCCCCTCCGAGCAGCGCCATCGCGAGCACTGAGTCCCACAGGGTGCTCGAGCCGGCTCCTTTCAACAGAATACCGTGAGTGATCTCGACATAATAGCGCAGGGGCGACAGCGCCATGAGATGACGAACCCATGCCGGCATGACCTCCATCGGCGTCGTGAGGCCCGACAACAGCAACATTGGAGCGACCACGAGCAGCGTCATCATGCCCACTTGCGCTTGATTCCTCGTCAGCGTCGCAGCCGCCAACCCCATGCCGGCAGTGGTGAAGACGAACAGGGCCGTGAGGCTGAAAAACAACACGATGCTTCCTTTGATCGGCACCCCAAACACCGGCTGCATGATCCCGAACAGGCTGACTGCCGTGGCGCAGAGAATCACCACCGTCATCGCAAGAACCTTGGAAATCATGATCTGAAACGGCGTCAACGGCGAGACCAGGAGTTGCTCCACCGTGCCCCGCTCTTTCTCACGAACCAGGGCCGCCGCAGGAAGCAGAATCGCAAAGATCGTAATCTGGCGGAGCAGGTGGGATATGGATTCGAACCAGGTGTCGTTCTGGTCCTGGTTGTACCACACTCGATGGTCGCTCACGATGATCGGCAGGTTCTGCGACGACTCCTCGGAGCTCCCGACGTTTGCCTGCACAGTCTCCTGCCCGAACCGCTCGACAATCTGCGCGGCATAGCCCGCGGCGGAGAGACCCTGCGGCGAGTTGGTCGTGTCCACCAGCAGTTGCACCGCCGTGGGCTCCCCCGTCATAAGTTGCTCGTGAAAACGTGGTGGAATCTCCAGGAACACCATCGCCTTGCCCCGGTCCAGCCAGCGAAGACCTTCCTGAGGATCGGCGATCTCCCCTTCCAGGCGAAAGAAGGGAGCCTGGAACCTGTGAATGAGTTCACGCGACGAGACGCTGTGGTCCGCGTCATGAACCAGCAGACTGGCGTTATGCAGTTGCGATCGGATGCCGTTCCCCGTGATGAACACCGCCAGCGTGAAGGAGTAGACGAGGAAGGCCACGATCGGCACGTCCCGAAACAACTGCAGCATCTCCTTTCGGGTCATGACCGCCAGACGACGCCACCAGATGGCGGCGCGTTGCGAACCGGGGCCGGGCGCAGACGTCATGATCGCGGCCTCTTGGTGAAGAACCGGTACCCGACGATGCGCAAGGCTGCGGCGTACGCGGCCAGGGCCAGGACATCCACCCATAACACCTCGAAACCCACCCCTTTCAGGAACGCTCCGCGGACGATGTTGGTGTAGTACATGCCGGGGAACAGGTGGGCCTGGATCTGTGAGCCGGGACTCAGGGAGGAGACGGGAACGATCAGGCCGGAGTACAGGATCGTCGGGACCATGGCCACGATGAGCGTGATGAGCAGGGCGGCTATCTGCGTGCGGACCATCAGCGACACGAGCAGGCCGATGCCGGTGCTGCTCAGCACGAACACCAACGAGGCTGCGAGAAAGAATGGCAGGTTGCCTTTAAACGGCACGCCGAACCACAGGGTGGCCATGACCCACAAGACCACGGCGTTCACCGAGGAAATCAGCACATAAGGGAACAGCTTGCCGGCGAGAAATTCGAACTTGGTCACCGTCGAGCTGTAGATGTTATAGATGGAGCCGGTCTCTTTCTCCCGGACGATCCCCAGCGCGGTCAGCAGGGGAGACGAGACCATCAAGGTGAACATCAACATCGCCGGCACCATGGACCAGGTGCTCCGGACCTCCTCGTTGTAGAGATAGCGCACCTCCAGCCTGATGGGCCGTACCCTGGCCTCGGCCTGCGCGCGGGCAATCCCGCTCCGGCGTGAGACGTGGTCGATGACCCGCTCTTCGCTGAAGGCGCTGTTGATGGCGATCACATACATTTTGGTGATGTCCGTCCGGAGCGGAAACGTTCCATCAATCAGCGTCTGAATGCCGACCGGTTGCCCCGCCAGCAGGCGTTCCTCGAATTTCTCGGGAACGATGATGGCAGCCCTGATCTTGCCGGTCTGGAGCGCGGCATCGGCCTCATCCTCGCTCTGGAGATAGCCCTGAAAACTGAAATAGCGCGACTCGAAAAACCGGTACAGATAATCACGGCTCAGGGCACTGCGATCCCGATCCACCACGGCGAAGGGGATGTTCTCCACGTCCAGCACGAGCCCGTAGCCGAAGACCAGCATCCAGAGGATCGGCAGGAGAAAAGCCAGAAGAAAAAACATCCGGTCCCGAACGGTCTCTCGCCATTCCTTGGAGGCCACCGTGGCAATTCGGCGCAGGTTCATACGCTGTCTCCTGACACGGACGCGCGTTCCTGATCCTCCAGCGCCATCACTTTGTAGACGAAGACATCCTCGAGACTGAGCGGTCGCGCGGTCACCGATTGGATCGTCACCCCGCTGGAAGCCAGTGCCTGGCAGGCGCACTCTTTGTCGCGCACCGGATCTCGACAAAACATATGGACGCGCGTCCCGTAGAGGGCGGCCCCGGCAAAGCCCGCCCGTCGCAATTCCAGCACGGCCTTGGCCGGCTGATCGGCGATGACTTCGAAAAGATGGCCGGCTTCCTGTTCGACGTGACGCTTCATGTCACCCGGAGAGCCCTCGGTGACCACCCGGCCTGCGTACATGAGCGCGAGGCGATCGCAATGTTCCGCCTCGCTCATGTAGTGGGTGGTGATGAGAATCGCCACTCCCTCGTCGCGCGCGAGTCGGGACAAAATATCCCAGAAGTGCCGGCGGCCGAGCGGATCCACGCCGGAGGTCGGCTCGTCCAGGAACAGCACGCGCGGGCGGTGGACCAGCGCGCAGCCCAGCGCCAGGCGCTGGCGCACGCCCATCGGAAGACGGCCGGCGAGGTCGGATTCGTATCCGGCCAGCCCGGCCATACGAATGATCCACTCAAGCCGTGTACGCGTCTCTTCCTTGTCCAAGCCGTAGATCCCGGCGAACAGACGGATATTCTCGACGACCGTGAGGTCGAGGTAGAGCGAAAAGGCCTGCGACATGTAGCCGATCCGTTCCTTGATGACACCCCCGGCCTTGCGCATGTCCGCGCCCGCGACCCGGCCCTCACCCCCCGTCGGCGGGAGGATGCCGGTGAGCATTTTGATCACCGTCGTTTTCCCCGCACCGTTGGCTCCCAGCAGGCCGAAGATCTCCCCTTGTTTGACCTGGAAGCTGACCCGGTCGACCGCCCGAAAGGAACGGAAATCACGGACGAGCCCCTTCGCTTCGATCGCCAGCCCATCGCGGTTCAACCTCGCCGATGAGGGAGGAAGCACGTCGCCGGCGTCCTTGAGACGGCCCTGGCGAAGCAGGAGCGCCACGAACACATCTTCGAGGTCCGGATCGTCCACGCGGACCTCGCCCGCCGTGATGTCCCCGAGACCGTCCGCGATGCGTTGCTTCGCCGCGGCGCGCTCCGTCTCTTCCGTGAAGACATGGATCAACGGCCCCATGGCCTCGACCTGGGTGAACGTCTTCCTGAGTCTAGCGAGCGCCTCGAGCTGCGGGGCCGCCTGGAAGGTCACCGCGCTGCCCGGCACCAGTGCCTGCACTTCCGACGGCGTGCCGGAGGCGAGGATGCGTCCGTTCGACAGGAGCGACAGCCGATGGAAACGCGACGCTTCGTCCATGTAGGCCGTGGACACCAGTGCCGTCATCCTGCGTTCCTGCACCAGTTCCGTCAGGATGGCCCAGAAGTCCCGACGGGACACCGGATCGACCCCGGTGGTGGGTTCGTCCAGAATCGCCAGTTCCGGCTCGTGAATCAGCGTGCAAATCAGCCCGAGCTTCTGCTTCATGCCGCCGGAGAGGTGTTTCATGGGACGATCCCGAAAGCGATCGAGGCGGGTGATGGCCAGGAGGCGGGCTTTGCGGTCGGCGAGGTCGCGCTCGGGCACGAGCCGCAGCCGGGCGAAGAAGTCGACGTTTTCCTCCACTGAGAGCTCGGGATACAGATTGAGGCCGAGCCCCTGCGGCAGAAAGCCGAGGCGGTGTTTGATCCGTTCCGCGGCCGGCTCCGAGTCGACTGTGATCCCGAAGACCTCGACCGCTCCGGCCTCGTAGGACAGCACCCCGGCGATCACCTTCATCAGACTGCTCTTGCCGGCGCCGTCCGGCCCGATCAAGCCGTAGATCTCTCCCTGACGAATCGTCAGATCGATGCCTCGGACGGCCATGTGCTGGCGGTACTGCTTTTCCAGGCCGGACACCCGGATGAGGGGCTGACTCGTGGTCGTCTGTGTCAGCGCGTTCATGATCGGGGTTTGACCCACGCCACATCGTCCCGCCAGCGGATGACGGCATCGGCGGGCAGGCCCGGCGTCATCCGATGGTCAGGGTTGACGGTCAGGTACAGTTTCACGGCGTAGATGAGCTTCACGCGCTCGTCCGGCGTCTGGACCTCTTTCGGCGTAAACTCGGCCTTGGACGCGATGTAGCGAACCACGGCCTCGAACGGGTGATCCGGAAAGGCGTCCACGTAGATGCGGGCCGGCAAATCCAGGCGCAGTTTTCCGATCAGCACCTCCGGCACGTAGACTTTCAAGTACAAATGATCCAGATCGACCAACTCCAACAGAGGAGCGCCGGCCGCCACCACTTCTCCCATATCGACCATGCGGGTCGTGATCGTGCCGCTCGTCGGCGCGACAATGGTCAGATCGGCCAGGATACTCTCCGCCTCGGCCAGCGCCGCCTCAGCCTGGTCCCGCTGTCGTTCCAGCGCGGTTACTTCTGTTTCCTTGGCGCGAATGCGCTTCCAGCCGATCTCCGCCTGCGCCAGCTCCTTGACGGCTTGCGTGAGCCTCGACCGGGCGGCCGTGAGATCGCTCTTGGCCACGCTCCATCGGGCCTCGGCCTGATCAAGATGCTGCTGCGACACCGCTTGTTCGGCGATGAGCGGCCGCATCCGTGCCGCATCGCGGCGCGCCTCGCCCTCGACGGCCCTGGCACTGGCCACGGCGGCGCGGGCGCTCGAGACGCCCGCATCAGCCGTCTCGACTGCCAGCGGGACTTCAAGGTTCAGCACGGCCAGAGACGTGTGAGCGGATTGGACCTGGGATTCAAGCGCCTCGAACCCGCGGCGAGCCTGCTCGACGCGCGCCCGGGTCTGCACATCGTCCAGACGGATGAGCACCTGGCCGGCGCGGACCGTGTCACCTTCTCGCGCGAGCAATTCCTGCACGCGCCCAGGGAACTTGCTCGCGATCGTGATGTGATCTCCCTCGATCCGGCCGTTCGCCTGGATCAACCCTTCGGGCAGACCGTGTGAGACGACGAATCGCTGCACGGCATAGATGCCGGCGGCAATGACAATCAGGATCGGCACGACGACCAGAACGGTTTTCCTGGACATCTTTGCCATAGGGTTGTCGGTCCCGTCCGTTACTTGCTGGGCTCGTGCGGACTCGCTGGCGTGGACGCCGCTCCCTGGGTGCCGTTCGGCGGCCAGCCGCCGCCCAGCGCCTTGTAGAGTTGGACGATGGACACCAGGTGGAGCCGATGCGTGCCTGTGAGGGCCAGTTCCGCATCGAAGAGATTCCGCTGGGCGATGAGCACGTCCAGATAGTTGGCCAGCCCGCCTTTGTACCGCAGATTGGCCAGGTGCAGGGCCGACCGCAGGGACGCGACCTGTTCCACCTGTGCCTCCCGCTGCTCACGGGCGGTCTTGACCGCTACGAGGGCATCTTCGACTTCCCTGAACGCCACGATAATCGTCTGTTCGTACTGCGCTAAGATCTGCTTGGCCTGGGCCTCGGCAGCTTTCTGTTGGAATCCCAGAATCTGGGCATTGAACAGCGGCCCGGTAATGGTGGGGCCTGCCACGCGGAAGTCCCCGCCACGCGAAAACAACTGCGAGAGTGACGGATCGGCGACGCCCAGGAGCCCGGTGATGGACAGTTTTGGAAAGCGATCCGCCTTGGCCATCCCGATGCGGGCAGTGGCCGCCCCCAGCTCTTGTTCGGCTCGGACGATATCGGGACGGCGCTGGAGCAACTCAGACGGAAGGCCCGCCGGCACCTGGGGCGGCATCACTTGTTCGGTGAGGGAGCGGCCCCGTGGGATCGCCGCGGGATTTCTTCCGAGCAGCACGCTGAGCTGATTCTCTTTCTGGACCATCTGCCGCTCCAACTCGGCGGCTCGAGCTGCGGCGTTGGCCCGTTCCGCCTCGAACTGGTCGGCATCCAGTTTTGAAATGATGCCCTGCCGCAGCCGCGCCTTGGCGATTCGCACCGACTCGTCCCACGCTTGGAGGGTACGCTTGGCGATGTCCAACTGCATATCGAACTGGCGAAGATCGAAATAGGCCTGCGCCACATTGCTCACGAGCTCCAGAATGACGGCACGCCGAGCCTCCTCCTTGCCGAGCAGATCCGCGCGCCCGGCCTCGTTGGATCGGCGGATGCGGCCCCAGATATCGATCTCCCAGGAGAGGTTGCCCTGGATGTAATAGTTGAAGGGGTTGGGGAAGCCCGGGAACAAGAACAAGGACTGCCGGCCAAACGAGGGGGCATTGAGGGTCTGGCCCATCTGCGGGGCATAGTCCATCCTGGCGATGAGCAGCTTGGCCTCGAACTCTTCGATCGTGGCCGTGGCCTGCTTCAGGTCCTTGTTCTCCTCCAGCGCAATCCGGATCAGCTTTTGTAATTCTTCGTCTTTCAGGAGCTCCCACCAGGACAGATTGGCGATGGACGGCCCTTCGGTCTCCGCCATGCGGAAGGCCTGGTGTTGCGACACGTCCGGCCGGGTGTAATCCGGCCCCACCGCGC